>JAGWVA010000139.1 GCA_028875855.1 Paracoccaceae bacterium | reverse complement strand
CAGAGACCGCCGAGACGCGGCCGCGCATGTGGTCGGGCGTCACGATCTGCACGAGCGTCTGGCGCACATAGACCGAGATCATGTCCGCCGCCCCAAGCGCCGCAAGCGCGAGGATCGAGAGCGTCATGGATTTCGACACGGCGAAGACCAGCGTGGCAAGGCCGAAGGCCGCGACGGCCGCGAACATCCGCGCGCCCGCCCGGCGCTTGAGCGGCCAGCGGCTCAGGATCAGCGCCATGATCGCCGCGCCGATGGCCGGCCCCGAGCGCAAGAGCCCGAAGCCATCCGCGCCCACATGCAGAATGTCCGACGCAAAGGCCGGCAACAGCGCGGTCGCCCCCCCCAGCAGCACCGCGAACAGGTCAAGCGAGATCGCGCCAAGGATGATCTTGTTGGTCCAGACATAGTCCAGCCCCTCGCGCACCTGCTGCCAGCGGCTGCCGGGGCGGCGTTCGGGCATGGTGTTGGCGCGCAGGAAGAACAGCGTGAACATGCCAAGCGCGTAAAGCCCTGCCGCCGCCTCGTAGGCGGAGGCGGTCGAGACCGCGCAGAGCATGCCGCCGAACCAAGGCCCCACGATCACCGCGCCCTGCCAGGCCAGCGACTTGAGCGAAATCGCCTGCGGCATGTCCTCGCGCGGGACGAGCATGGGGGCGATGGCGGAATTGGCCGGGCTCAGGAAGGCGCGGGCCGCGCCGAAGACGGCGGCGATGGCGAAGATCGGGGTGACCGAGGCGCTTGGATGCAGCGCGACCGCGATCAGGCCAAGGACGCAGACGAACTCGACACAAAGGCTCAGCATCACGATCCGGCGGCGGTCGTGCCGGTCAACGGTGGCGCCGGCGAACAGCGACAGGAAGAACAGCGGCGCGAACTGGCTCAGCCCCACCATGCCTACCAGAAAGGCGCTGCGGTCGATCGACAGCGATTGTCGCGCCAGCCCATAGACCTGCCAGCCGATCGTCACCGCCTCGATCTGCACGGCAAGGTTCACGAACAGGATCGCGAGCCAGAACAGGCCGAAATCGCGGTGGCGGAACAGAAAGGCGGACTGCGGCCGTGCGGCGGACATGGAATCGCTCGGAACTCGGGGTGACACTGGGTCGCACCATGGGCGGGCCGCCCCGCAAGGGCAAGGGCAAAGCCGTCAGGACCGACCCGTCAGGGCCGGTCTGCCAGCGCCTCGAGCAACTGGTTGGGCTTCACGGCCGAGGGCGGCTGGAACGGGTTACCGTGGATCAGCACGATGGCCGCGGTGGGGGCGGCGGCACAGCCGAAGATCACCATGGCGATCAGCGCCGAGCGGGGATCGTTGGCATGGATCACCGCGACCGACACGAGGGTCAGGAAGCCCAGGAACGCCATGCCCATCCATTTCAGCGGGTTCACATGCGTCCGGCTCAGCCCGATCCGCGCGTCGCGGTTCTGCCGGATCGCCGCGACCTCGGCCAGCATGAGCTGCTGCACGGTGTTGCCCGCAGCTTCCGCCACGCGGCGATCGGCGGTCCGCTCCAGCAAGCGATCGGCCGCATCGCGCGCGGGTTCATGCGTCGTGCAATGGGCAAGCGCCGGCCATTCGGCGGCGGCGGCGCGGGCATAATCGGCAACCGCCCTGCGCAGCGGCGCGCGGATCGGATCGGGCAGGGTGGCCGCCAGAACGTCGAGGCCGCGCACCGCATCCGATTCCCGCAACAGCGCGGACCGCGCCCGGTCATGCGCGGTCCAGGTGTCGTTCGACAGGAACGCGACCGTCAGGCCGAAGAGAACGCCCAGCACGTTCGAAAAGGGCGCCGCGACCCCGTTCAGCCCATGCGTCCATGCCGCCCAGGGCGAGGCGACCATCAGCCAGTCGATCCCCGCGATGGCGGCAAAGGTGCCGAGAACGGCGATGGCGGCATAGGCGTAATGGTCGAAGGCGTGCCAGCGGTCGGGCATCGGGGCGCTCGTTCGTCGTGGATCGGGCCGCCCTTACAGCACAGCGCCGGGGCGCCGAAAAGGGCAGGGCCCCGCTCAAGACGCGCCATCGTTTCCGTTAGCGCAACAATGGCAAGAAACCCGATGGATCGTCTTCGCCGCGGCAAAACATTCCCCGCGGCAGGCTTGCAGGTCAGCCGATCAGGGCCGCCCGCGCCGTCATTCCCACTCGATCGT
>JAGWVA010000031.1 GCA_028875855.1 Paracoccaceae bacterium | reverse complement strand
GCGGCTTCGAACAGGCGGTCCATGTGATCGTCGAGAAAGGCCCAGCGACCGTTGTAGAGCCGCATCCCCTCCCAGACGCCATCGCCCAGCAGGAAGCCCGCATCATAGACGGACACCAGCGCCTGCGCCTTGGGGACAAGCCTGCCGTTCAGCCAGATCAGGATCGTCTCGTTCCGCACGTCCTCTTCGGCCTGATGGGTGAATGTCTCCGTGCTCATGGCGCTGCCTCCGCTCTGCTCGCGGCGCAGGCTATCGTGGGTCGGGGGGCGACAAAAGGGTCATTGAAATTGCGGCGCTGCCGTCGTCATCTGAGGCGGGATGGAGACATGGGGCGCGCGCCTTGGCGCGACCCCGTCAGGGAGGACAGAATGACAAGCGCCGGAAAGGTGAGATCCTATGACGCCGCCGTGGCGGGCTTTTCGCTGGCCGAGGCAGAGGCGCGGCTCGCGGGCAGTCTCGAGGGAGGCCTGAACGCCTGCGTCGAATGCTGCGACCGGCATGTGGCCCCCGGCAAGGTGGCGCTGAACTGGATCGGCAAGGACGGCACGGAACGCGCGCTGACCTTCGCGGAATTGCAGGACGGCGCGGCGCGCTTTGCCAACATGCTGGCCGATGTCGGGGTCGGGCCGGGCGACGTTGTGGCGGGGATGCTGCCGCGCATTCCGGAACTGATGGTGACGATCCTCGGCACATGGCGGGCGGGGGCGGTCTATCAGCCGCTCTTTACCGCCTTCGGCCCCAAGGCGATCGAGACGCGGCTGGCCACCAGCGGCGCGAAGCTCGTGGTCACCAACATGGCGAACCGCCTGAAGCTGGACGACGTGCCCGACTGCCCCCGGGTCGCCGTGGTGCTGGGCGCGGGCGAGGCCGCGCCGGACGGCGACATCGACCTTGCCGCCGCGCTCAAGGCGATGGGGGCAAGCTTCGATCCGGTCATGCGCAAGGGGGCGGACCTGTTCCTGATGATGTCCACCTCGGGCACCACGGGCGCGCCGAAGGGGGTGCCGGTGCCGCTCAAGGCGCTGATGTCGTTTGACAGCTACATGCGCGACGCGATCGACCTGCGCCCCGGCGACACGTTCTGGAACATCGCCGATCCCGGCTGGGCCTACGGGCTTTATTATGCCGTCACCGGCCCCCTGTTGCTGGGCCACCAGACGACCTTTTACGAAGGGCCGTTCACGGTCGAAAGCACCTATGACGTGATCCGCCGTCTTGGCATCACCAATTTCGCGGGCGCGCCCACGGCCTATCGCGTGCTGATCGCGGCGGGGGCGGAGGCCGCGGCATCCGTCAAGGGGCAGTTGCGCGTCGTGAGTTCCGCCGGGGAGCCGCTGAACCCCGAGGTGATCCGCTGGTTTGCCCAGAACCTCTCGGCCCCGATCCACGACCATTACGGGCAGACCGAAGTGGGCATGGTGGTGAACAACCACCACGGGCTGGATCACCCGGTCCGGGCTGGCTCGTCGGGTCTTGCCATGCCGGGATACCGGGTCGCCGTGCTGGACGAGGCGGGCAACGAGTTGCCGCCGAACCGGCCGGGCGTTCTGGCCGTGGACATGACCAGATCGCCGCTCTGCTGGTTCACCGGCTACTGGCGGAAGGATACGCCCGCCATCGCGGGCGGCTATTACCGCACCGGCGATACGGTGGAATTCGAACCCGACGGCTCGATCAGCTTCATCGGGCGGTCGGATGACGTCATCACTTCGTCGGGCTACCGGATCGGCCCGTTCGACGTGGAAAGCGCGCTGCTCGAACATCCCGCGGTGACCGAAGCCGCCGTTGTCGGCGTTCCGGACCCCGAGCGGACGGAGCTGGTCAAGGCCTTCGTCGTGCTGGCCAAGGGCGTCGCCGGAACCGAGGGTCTGGCCGAGGAGTTGCGGCTGCATGTGCGCAATCGCCTTTCGGCCCATGCTTATCCGCGGCTGGTTGAATTCGTGAGCGAACTGCCGAAGACGCCCAGCGGCAAGATCCAGCGGTTCATCCTGCGGCGGCAGGAAGTGGAAAAGCAGGCGCGGGCCTGAGGGGGAAGCATGGACGTGAAGGAAAAGGTGTTCCTGGTCACCGGCGCGGGATCGGGCCTTGGCGCGGGCGTCGCGCGGATGGCGGCGGGCGCGAGTGCGCGGGTGCTGCTGGCGGATGTGAATGCCGAAGCCGGGCAAGCGGTCGCGGCGGAGCTGGGCACGGCGGCGCGGTTCTGCCGCACGGATGTGACAAGCGACGCCGATGGACAGGCGGCGGTGGCCGCCGCGCTCGACGCTTTCGGGCGGCTTGACGTGCTGGTGAACTGTGCCGGCATCGCGCCGGGCGAGAAGGTGCTGGGCCGCGAAGGACCGCACCGGCTGGAAAGCTTTGCCCGCGCGATCTCGGTCAACCTGATCGGCACGTTCAACATGCTGCGGCTTGGGGCCGAGGCGATGGCGAGGAACGCGCCGGGCGAAAGCGGCGAGCGCGGGGTGATTGTCAACACGGCCTCGGTCGCGGCTTTCGACGGGCAGATCGGGCAGGCGGCCTATGCCGCGTCGAAGGGCGGCGTCGCATCGCTTACGCTGCCTGCGGCGCGGGAACTGGCACGGCATGGCATCCGGGTGATGACCATCGCGCCGGGGATCTTCGCCACACCCATGCTGATGGGGCTGCCGCAGGAGGTGCAGGACTCGCTTGGTGCCTCGGTCCCGTTCCCGGCGCGGCTGGGCCAGCCTGCGGAATATGCCGCGCTGGTGCGCCATATAATTGAAAACCAGATGCTGAACGGCGAAGTCATCCGTCTGGACGGCGCCCTTCGCATGGCCCCGAAATGAGGGAGAGACAGATGGAAGATCCGATCGTCATCGTGGGCATGGCCCGCACGCCCATGGGGGGCTTTCAGGGCGATCTCGCGGGCGCAACGGCGTCCGAGCTGGGCGCGGCCGCGATCCGTGCGGCGGTGGAGCGCGCGGGCGTGCCGGCGGCGGATGTGCAGGAAATCGTCATGGGCTGCGTTCTGCCCGCAGGTCAGGGGCAGGCCCCCGCGCGGCAGGCGGCGCTTGGCGCGGGGCTGCCCTTGGGCGCGGGCGCCACGACGGTGAACAAGATGTGCGGATCGGGGATGCGGGCGGCGATGTTCGCCCATGACATGCTGGCCGCGGGCAGCGCCGACGTGATCGTGGCGGGCGGCATGGAAAGCATGTCGAACGCCCCCTACCTGCTGGATCGGGCGCGGTCGGGCTACCGGATGGGACATGGCCGGGTGATCGACCACATGTTCCTTGACGGGCTCGAGGACGCCTATGACAAGGGCCGCCTGATGGGCACCTTTGCCGAGGACTGCGCCGAGGCCTACCAGTTCACGCGCCAGGCGCAGGACGATTTCGCCATCGCCTCGCTCACCCGGGCGCAGAAGGCGATCGCAGGGGGCGCCTTTGCCGCCGAGGTGACGCCGGTCACCGTGAAGGCGGGCAAGGGGCAGGCCGAGGTCGCCATCGACGAACAGCCCGGCAAGGCGCGGCTGGACAAGATCCCCACGCTCCGGCCCGCCTTCCGCGAGGGCGGCACGGTGACGGCGGCCAACTCTTCGTCGATCTCGGACGGGGCGGCGGCGCTCGTGCTGATGCGCCGGTCAGAGGCCGCGCGGCGGGGGCTGACACCTCTGGCGGTGATGGTCGGTCACGCGACCCATGCCGACAAGCCGAGCCTCTTTCCCACCGCGCCCATCGGCGCGATGCGCAAGCTGGCCGACAAGACCGGCTGGGCGCTGAAGGACGTGGACCTTTTCGAGGTGAACGAGGCCTTTGCCGTGGTGACGATGGCCGCGATGCGCGATCTGGACCTGCCGCATGACAAGGTGAACGTCCACGGCGGGGCCTGCGCGCTTGGCCATCCGATTGGTGCTTCGGGCGCGCGGGTGATGGTCACGCTTCTGGCGGCGATGGAACGTTACGGGATGACGCGCGGCGTTGCCTCGCTCTGCATCGGGGGCGGCGAGGCGACGGCGGTCGCGCTGGAACGGGTGGCCTGACCGGTCAGCGGGCGAAGGCCGCCACGCGGTCAAGCGTCCATGTCACGGGGTCCTTCACCCAGGCCTGAGTGATGTAGTCCACGTGGTCCACGTTGGGCGTCTCGAAAAAACTGATCGTGCCGGGCCCGAGCCAGCGAGGCGCGTGCGTTGTAAAGCGCACGTCGTCCTCTTTCAGGCTGCTCATCACCGTTTCGTTCGGGCCCTGCGCGGCCTCGGTATAGGCCGACAGGAAGAAGGCGCGGTTGCGGTTCTGGCTGATCCAGAAGGCAAAAAGCTCCTCTTCGCCGAACAGCGCATCCAGCAGGACCATGCCTGCGACGCGGTTGCCGACCCGGCCTTCGGTCGCGGCGAAGATCATCGGGTCGTAGCCGCCCGAGAAGGCGACCATGATGATCGGCAGGCCCGCGAAATGGACCCAGGCCGCCGGGTCGCCCCAAAGCTCGGCCAGACGCGTCGCGGCTTCGGCCATGAAACGGGCGAAGGCGCCGGGTTCCCAGAACTTGCCGGCGCTGGAATCAAGCGCGTCCACCGCCAGTTGCGGGGCGACGAAGGCCGCGTTGATGCGGGCCGCCTGAAACTGCTGCAACACCCGCTGCTTGCCGATCACATCGCGTTCCAACGTGGCCTGATTGCCGTGGAAGAACACGACGATGGCCGCCTTGCGGTTCAGATCGAAGCTGCCCGGAATGGCCAGCAGCACGCTTTGGTCCGAATAGGTCTGGTCGAGGTAATAGACCCCGCCCCGGGGCGAGCGGTGGCCAAGCCGACCGTCCGGCCCGGTATAGTCGAGGAACGGCGCGCCGGTGTCGGGCACCGTTCCGTGATAGGGGAAGGGCGAGGTGGCGAACGGCACGATCTTCGCGGTCATCTGCGCAGAATGCTCCTGCAGGTTTTGGGGGCGGTTGGCGGCAAGGGCCTGGGCGGGGATCAGCCCGGCCATGGCCGGAAGCCCCAGAAGCTGCGCCGCGCCCTTCGCGAAGCCGCGTCGGGTCATCCGATCGGTCGTCATGCGATGTCCCGCAAGCGCGGCGCCTTGTCCGCGACGCCAAGGGACATGAAGACAAGGGTGAAGCCGCTCACCGGACGCGCAGGGCCCATGGTCTCGCACCGCCTTACTGGAACCGCGGCCACGTTATCACGGGCCAAGGCGCCTTCAATGGCTATCGCGCGGGATCGGCGGCCGAATGCCGCGGTTGTGTCCGGCCTGCCGATTAACCGCGCCAGTCCAGCAGCTTGCGCTCCGCCCGCCCGATCAGCCAGCTTGCCCCGAGCCCGATGACCGACAGGATGATGACCCCCGCGATCAGTTGCCCAAGCGCGAAGAGCGACCCCGCCATCAGGATATAGGCGCCGATCCCGTATTGCGCACCGATCATCTCGGCCGCGACCAGAAGCACGATGGCAATCGAGATCGAGATGCGGAAGCCCGACAGGATCGCCGGCATGGCGCCCGGCAAGATGATCTTGCGCACGATCGAGGACCAGGTGAGCCCGAAGGACTGCCCCATGCGGATCAGGTTGCGGTCCACCCCATCCACCCCGCTGTAGGTCGAGATCACGGTGGGAAAGAAGGTGCCGAAGACGATGGTGGCGATCTTCGAGCCCTCGCCGATGCCGAACCAGATGATGAAAAGCGGCAAAAGCGCGATCTTGGGCACCGGGAACAGTGCCGAGACGAGCGGCAGCAGCCCCGCGCGCACGAGCGAGAAGAGCCCGATGGTCAGACCGGCTGCGACGCCGAGCGCCGCGCCAAGCGCCCAGCCCACGCCCAGCCGGTAGAGGCTGACGGACAGATGCGTCCAGAGCATTCCGGTGACCACCAGATCGCGGAAGGCAGCATAGACATCGGCGGGTGCGGGCAGGGCGACGGGGCTTATGATGCCGCTGGCCGAGCCGGTCGCCCAAAGGGCGAGGAGGGCCGCGAAGACGATCGGGGGTAGCCAGGGATGCGGGCGGTGCCGGAAGCCGCCGCCCCGGAACGGAACGGGGCGCGCATCCTGCGGGGCGGGGGCGGACAGGCGGCCGGTGTCACGGGGCATCGGTCAGCTCCCTGTCGGCGGCGCGGGCCTCGTCGCGCAGCATGTCCCAGAGCTTTTGCCGTATCGGCTCCAGTTCAGCCGTGCGGTGGGGGCGGTCCTCAAGGGGCATGTCGATCTCGATGATCTCGCGGACCTGGCCGGGCCTGCGGCTCAGGACGACGATGCGATGGCCAAGGCGCACCGCCTCGGAAAGGTTGTGCGTGACATAGACGGACGAGAACCGCTCGCGCTGCCACAGATCGAGGAAGTCGTCCATCAGCAACTCGCGCGTCTGGCTGTCGAGCGCGGAGAGCGGCTCGTCCATCAGCATGACGGCGGGTCGAACGGCCAGCGCCCGTGCGATCGCCACGCGCTGCTTCATCCCGCCCGACAGCTGCCGCGGCCAGGCCTTGCGGAAATCCGACAGCTTCGTGCGCGCCAGAACCCCGTCGATCACCGCGCGCGCCGCGCCGCCGCTGATGCCGTGGTCCTCGAGCACGAGCGAGATGTTGCCCTCGACCGTCCGCCAAGGAAGCAGCGCGAAATCCTGAAAGACGTAAGTCAGCGGGTTCAGGCTCCCCTCGGGCGCGTTGCCCGACATCAGGACAGCGCCGCCGTCAGGCTTTTCCAACCCGCCAAGGAAGCGCAGAAGCGTGGACTTGCCGCAGCCCGAGGGGCCGATGATGCAGACGATCTCGGCGTCCTCGACGGTGAAAGAGACGTCGCGCAGCACCTCGGTGGGGCCGTAGGAATGGGTGATCCCGTTCAGAAGAAGCCGCATCGGCCCATTCCCCCGCGCCCGCGACCGGGGTCAGAACGTCTTGACATAGGAGGTGTTCACCAGCTTCTCCATGGTCACCCCGGCGGGGGCCATGTGCATCCCCTTCAGCCAGTCGAGCTGGCTTTGCACGCTTGACAGCTTCAACTGGCAGCCGGGATTGATCAGCATTGCGCCTGCGCGGATGGCGGGGGCGGCCTTCTCGAGCGGCATGCTGGTATAGACATGCTGGTGGATCATCTTGACGATGGCATCGACCTCGGCCGGGCTGGCGGTCTTGTGCACCAGCGCGGCGTTGTAGTCGTCGATCCCCTTCGACAGCGCGGCAAGGTAGGCCTTGACCAGTTCGGGCTTGCCGTCCGCGTTCTTCGCCGAGGTGAAGACCGTCGTGACCTGATAATCCGGGATGTAGTCGGCGATCTTGCCGATCTCGACCACGTCCTTGCCGCGTGTCAGCGCGTCGGCGATGTTCGGCACGATGGACCAGGCGTCGATCTGACCGGTCTTCAGAGCGGCGATCACCGCGGGCACCTTTTGCAGCGGCACCATGCGGATGTCGCTGGCCGGGAAGCCCGCCTTCTTGGCGATCATGTCGGCCATGTAGTTGAAGGACGCGCCCGCCGTGGTGGTGCCGAAGGAATGACCCTTGAGCAGTTCGGGCTTCGTCAGGCCCGCGTCATGGGCCTTCTTCGACGCGAGGATCTTCTGCCCCTCGATGCCGGGGGTTTCCTGAAGCGCGCCCCCGATGATCCGCACGGCGTTCTTGTCGGCCAAGCTGACCAGCCCGCCGGTGATCGCGGTCATGCCGAAATCGACGTCGCCCGAGGCGATCGCCACGGCCATCGGCTGCGCCGCCTGAAAGCTCACGAAGGTCACGTCAAGCCCGGCCTCGGCGAAATAGCCCTTGCCCTTGGCAATGATGGCCGGGGCATGCGAGGTGAGCGACAGGATGCCCACGTTGAGCTTCGTGCCCGCCGCATGCGCGGCGCGAAGGCCGATGAACGGGCTGGCCGCCACAAGGCTGCCGGCCGCGGCGATGAACTCTCTGCGCGTCGTGGTCATTCGATCCCCTCCCTCTGCGAATGGCGCGAGCCTAGGCAGGGCCGGGGGGACAGTCAAACGCTTCCCGACGCCCGGACCTCCTGCGATGCGGCTTGTGAAGACGGGTCGGCTTGACTTCCGTCGCGCGCCATCGGCTCATGCGGGCAGGACCGGAGGAATGCCAGATGAGAACCGAATTCGACAGCGAACTGGAACAGCGGCTGGTGCGTTACGCGGCGGTGGACAGCCAGAGCGACGAGACCTCTGCCACCGCGCCAAGCACCGCGATCCAGTTCGATCTGCTGCACATGCTGCGCGACGAGCTGACCGGGATCGGCGCGGCCGAGGTCGAGGTGACCGATTACGGCGTGGTGCTTGCGACGATCCCGGCCACTGTGGATCACGCCGCGCCGGTGATGGGGCTTCTGGCCCATGTCGATACCGCGCCCCAGTTCAATGCGACCGGGGTGAAGCCGCGGGTCCATCGCGGCTACAACGGCGGCACGATCACCTTCCCGGACGCGCCGGGGCTGCTGCTGTCGCCGGAAACCTCTCCCTACCTTGGCGAGAAGCAGGGTGACGACATCATCACGGCGAGCGGCACGACCCTGTTGGGCGCGGATGACAAGGCGGGCGTGGCGATCATCATGACGGCGATGCGTCACCTGCTGACGCATCCCGAGATCCCGCACGGGACGATCCGCGTGGCCTTCACCCCGGACGAGGAAATCGGGCGGGGCGTCGATCCCCGGCTGGCCAAGGACATCCGCGCCGATTTCGCCTATACGTTCGACGGCTCGAAGCCGGGCGAGATCGAATATGAAAGCTTCTCGGCCGATCAGGGGGTCGTCAAGGTCACTGGCGTCTCGGCCCATCCCGGCTGGGCGAAGGGCAAGCTGGTCAATGCCCTGCACCTTGTCGCCAAGATCATCGCGACCCTTCCTCAGGCGACGCTGACGCCCGAGGTGACCGAGGGGCGGGACGGGTTCTTGCATCTTTACGAGGTGAAGGGCACCGCCGCAGAGGCCGAGATGAAATTCATCCTGCGGGATTTCGAACTGGACGGGCTGGAGGCCAAGGGCGCGCTGCTGCGTCAGGTCTGCGCAGCGGTTCAGGCGACCGAGCCGCGCGCGGCGATCGACTGCACGATCCGGCCGCAATACCGCAACATGCGCTACTGGCTGGAGAAGGACATGACGCCGGTCGATCTTGCCCGCGCGGCCTGTCGCGCGGCGGGGCTCGATCCCGTCTCCGTCCCGATCCGGGGCGGCACCGACGGTTCGCGGCTGACCGAAATGGGGGTGCCCACGCCCAACATCTTCACCGGCATGCAGGAAATTCACGGGCCGCTGGAATGGATCAGCGTTCAGGACATGGCCCGGGCCACGCAGGTCTGCGTGAAGCTCGCGGAGCTTGCCGGGGCGAAGGGCTAGATCGCCCGCGGCCGTTGCCCCTGCCGACAGCGCCCCCGAAACGGCGCTGTCGGTCCCGGGCTCAGTGACCTCCGCCCGCGCCGCCCCGGGCGCGCGGCTTCTGCATGGCCACCGCCAGCAGCGACAGCGCGAGGAACAGGAACGTCAGCAGGAAGAACACGTCGATGAAGGACATCACGGTCGCCTGCCGATGCACCATGCCCGACAGTTGCGCCAGCGCGCCGGTCTGCGGGTCGGCGACGCCCGAAGCGCCCATCCCCTGGGTGATCTGGTTCAGCGTGCCCATCGCCGTTGCATTGGCCCAGTTCAGCCCCTCGGCGATCCGCTCGTAATGCAGCGTCCCGCGCTTCACCAGAAGCGTGTTGATGATCGCGAGACCGACCGCCCCGCCAAGGTTGCGCATCAGGTTGTAGAGCCCTGACGCCCCCTTGAGCCGCATCGGATCAAGTGTCCCGAGCGCGAGGTTGTTGATTGGCACCATGCACAGCATCAGCGACATTCCCCGCAGGATCTGCGGCACGAGCAGTTCCCAGAAATCCCATTGGTCGGTCATGCCCGTCAGCATCCAGCAGGACGTGCCGAACCCCACGAAGCCCACCACCAGCATGAAGCGCGGGTCGAGCTTCGAGGACAGCATCCCCGAGACCGGCGCGGTGCAGAACATCGCGAGCCCCGAGACGAACATCGTCTCGCCGATCATCAGGCTGTCATAGCCCCGGATCGCGGCAAGATAGACCGGGTAGAGGTAGGTCAGCCCGTAAAGCCCGATGCCCAGCACGAAGGAAAAGACGCAGCCCACCGCGAAGTTGGTGTTGCGGAAGGCGGTCATGTCCACCACCGGAAGCTTGGCGCGGATCGTGCGCCAGACGAACAGGATGGCCCCCGAGGCGCTGATGATCGCCATGGTCCGCACGGCATTGTCCGACAGCCAGTCGTGCTGCGGCCCTTCCTCGAGCACATATTCCAGACCGCCCAGCATCGCGCCCATGCCCAGAAGACCGAACCAGTCGAAGTCCTTCATCAGTTCGGGCTCGGGCTTGTCGAAGTCGATCAGGTTCCATGCCGCGATGGCGACGAGGATGCCGGGGACCACGTTGACCAGGAACAGCCAGTGCCAGGAGAACGTGTCCGACAGATAGCCGCCGATCGTCGGGCCCACCGTCGGCGCGAGCGTCGCCACCAGCCCGATCATGGGCGAGACGATGTTCTGCTTCGAGGGCGGAAAGATCGTGAAGGCCGCCGCGAAGACCGACGGGATCATGCCGCCCCCGATGAAGCCCTGGATCGCCCGGTAGATCATCATCTGGTCGATGCTGGTCGCGGTCGAACACAGGAACGAGGCCCCCGTGAAACCGATGGCCGAGACGGTGAACAGGACCCGCGTTGACAGGATCCGGCCAAGGATGCCCGACAGCGGGATCATCACCACCTCGGCAATGAGGTAGGCGGTCTGCACCCAGGCGACCTCTTCGGAACTTGCCGAAAGACCGGCCTGGATCTCGGACAGCGAGGCCGCGACGATCTGGATGTCGAGGATCGCCATGAACATGCCGAAGACCATCGACAGAAAGGCGAACACCCGCCGCGGGGTCAGGGAGCCTTCGGGGGCCATGGCTTACTTGCCTTCCGGGCTGGTGCGGCGGTCAACCTCGACGACCGCGCTGAGGCCCGCGCGCAGACGGCCCGTCTCCAGCAGCGCCTTGGGCAGGCTGATGCGCACCGGAACGCGCTGGACGACCTTGGTGAAGTTGCCGGTCGCGTTCTGCGGCGGCAGCAGCGAGAATTCCGATCCCGTCGCCGGCGCCAGCGAGGTCACGGTGCCGGTGAAGCTTTTCCCCGGCAGCGCGTCGATGGTCACCTTCACCTCGGCACCCGGAGCGATGCCCGGGATCTGGGTTTCCTTGTAATTCGCCTCGACATAGATCGCATCGGTCGGCACGACGGCCGCGATCTTCTGCCCCGGCGACACAAGATCGCCTTCGCGCACGGCGAGGTTGGCCACCACGCCGTCGACCGGCGCACGCAGCACCGTGCGGTCAAGGTTGCGCTGCGCCTGATCGACGGCCAGCTTCAGGCTGGCCAACTGGCTTTGCGCCTCGGAGCCCTGCGCCTGAAGGACGCTCACGTTCGCCTGCGCGGCCGCGATGGCGGCATTCGCGCCGGTCACCGAGGCCCGGGCCTGATCGAGCGCGGCCACCGCGTCGTCCACCGCCGACTGCGCGGCGACCGAAGATTTCGCCAGCGCCTCGACGCGGTTGTATTTCAGTTGCGCGTTCTTCAACCCGGCCTCGGCGGCCACTTTCTGTGCCTGTGCCTCGCCCACGGTGGCCTCGGCGGCTTTCACCTGGGCGGCGATGCGCTTAATGGTTACGTCCTGCGTCGCGACCTGGTTCTGGGCCGACTTCAGCGCGTTGGTATAGTCGCCGTCATCCAGTCGGAACAGCACGTCGCCCGCCTTCACCTTCTGGTTTTCCTGCACCGCGATCTGCTTGACGTAGCCCTGCACCTTGGGCGCGATGGCGGTGATGTCGGCCTTCAGATAGGCGTCGTCGGTCGAGATCATGTATTGGCCGACCGTCCAGTAGGCATAGCCTTCCTTGCCCGCCAGCCCGAGCGCGATCAGCGCCACGGCGCCAAGCACCAGACGCTTGCGGCTGCCCTTCTTGGCGGGCGCCGCCTCGGTGCGCGCCGGGAAAGGTTTCACCTCGGCCTCGCGGGCCTCCTTGGCGGTCGTATTTTGCTGGTCCATTGCGCGTTTCCCGTAAAATCATACCGAACGGTTCGGTTCGAGGGCTTGACATAGCTCGCCCCCATTGTCAGATCAAGGGTTGTCGAACCGATTGGTTCGATAAAAAATGCAAGACAGGTTGCGCGGGTATGCACAGCAACGACTACGAGCGGGCCGAGGCCTGCAAGGAACCGCATCTGCGGCTCGCCGCGGGTCAGGATCCGGCCAAGCGGGCGCAGATCCTTGCCGGGGCAGGGCGGGTCATCAGCCGGATGGGCTACGACGCCGCCAGCGTCAACGACATCGCGCGCGAGGCGGGCGTGTCGAAGGGGACGATCTACGTCTATTTCTCGGGCAAGGAAGACCTGTTCGAGGAACTGATGGAAGAAACGCGCGAGCGGCTTTTCCAGGAACTGGAGGCCGAACTCGACCGTCCCGGGGACATCTCCGAACGGCTCGTGCGATATGGCGAGGTCGTGACACGCAAGCTTTGTTCAGACCCCGTGATCCGCGCCCATCGGGTGATGATCGGCGTGACCGAACGGATGCCGGAACTTGGCATCCGGTTCTACGACCGCGGCGGGCGGCGGGGAACGATCCTGCTCATGACCTATCTCGAGGCGGAGGTGGCGGCCGGACGGCTGGTCATCGAGGACGTGCAGCTGGCCGCCTCGCAGTTCTTCGAGCTGTGCATGGCGGGCCTGTTCCGACGCCGCCTTTTCGGGCACATGGCCGCCGAGCCGACCGAGGACGAGATCGCCCGCACGATCCACGCCGCGGTCGAGATGTTCCTGTGCCGCTACGGCAAGGCCGGCGGCGCGATCGGATAGGGCGCCCGAATTTCCGCCGAAACCTCGATGCGATTTTTCGGCGAAAAATCGGGGCCTTGCGGTCAGATCGCGAGGTATTCGTGCCGGAGTTCCTCGTTGTCCAGCACTTCCTTGGCGGAACCGTCGAACACCACCGACCCGGTATCAAGGATCACGGCGCGGCTGGCGAGGTTCAGCGCCCGGACCGCGTTCTGTTCGACGATGATCGTCGTGATCCCCTGTTCCTTGATGATGTTGAGCGTCTTCTCGATTTCGTCAACGATCACGGGTGCCAGCCCCTCGTAAGGCTCGTCCAGCAGCAGCACCTTGATGTCGCGCGCAAGTGCCCGGGCGATGGCGAGCATCTGCTGCTCGCCGCCCGAAAGCGTCACCCCCTCCTGCTTTCGGCGTTCGCCGAGACGGGGGAAGAGCTCGTATAGACGTTCTAGCGACCAGCCGATCGGCGGCACGATCTGGGCCAGTTGCAGGTTCTCCTCGACCGTCAGGCCGGGGATGATGCGGCGGTCTTCGGGAACCAGCGCCATGCCCGCCACGGCGGCCTGGTGGCTGTTCATCAGGTGCAGCGGCTTGTGGTCCAGCCAGACCTCGCCATGCGTCAGCCGCGGGTTCGACAGCCGGGCGATGGCACGCAGCGTCGAGGTCTTGCCCGCGCCGTTGCGGCCCAGAAGCGCGAGAATTTCGCCCTCGTGCACGTTCAGGCTGACGCCCTGCACGATGTAGCTTTCGCCGTAATAGGCATGCAGATCCCAGACCGAAAGGAAGGCCGGCGCGGTCTCGGCGTGATTGGCGTTCGGGTTGAAGGGAACGGTCATCGGTCGTCTCCTAATGCGCCTGATGCGCCTGTCCGAGGTAGGCTTCCTGCACCTTGGGATGGCCCTTGATGTTGGCGGGCACGTCCTCGACCAGCGGGGTTCCCTGCGCAAGCACGGTGATCCGGTCGGCAAGCGAGAAGACGACGTGCATGTCATGTTCGATGATGACCATGGTGATGTCGCCCCGGGCCTTGATCTCCTTGAGCAGGTCGATCGTGTTGTTGGTGTCGGCCCGCGCCATGCCTGCGGTGGGTTCGTCCAGCAGCAGAAGCTTGGGGTGCTGGGACAGGCACATCGCCATCTCGAGCCGGCGCTTGTCGCCGCGCGAGAGCGCCCGCGCCAGCATGTCGCGCTTGTCCCACATCTTCACGTCGCGCAGCATCTGCTCGGCATGGGCGGTGATGTCGCGCTCATCGGCCACGCTTTCGAAGGCGTGCAGGCGATAGGCCCCGTCGCGCTTGGCGAAACAGGGGATCAGCACGTTTTCCAGGACCGTCAGGTCGCCGAAGATCTCGGGCGTCTGGAACACGCGCGATATTCCCATCTGGTTGATCTCGTGCGGCTTGCGGCCCAGCACCGACTGCCCCGAGAACAGCACCGACCCGGTGTCGGGGATCAGCTTGCCGACCAGGCAGTTCAGAAGCGTGGACTTGCCCGCCCCGTTCGGCCCGATGATCGCATGCACCGTGTTCTCGGCGACCGAAAGGTTCACGTCGCCAAGCGCCTGCAAGCCGCCAAAGCGCTTGTTGACGCCTTTCACTTCAAGGATGCCCATCTTCGTCTCCTATTCCGCGGCGGCGTTCTTGGCGGAGGGGGCGCCATTGCCCCCCGGCTTGCGGCGCCAGAGCCGGCCGATGCGCTGGCCCCCCTCGATCAGCCCGCCCGGCAGGAAGATCACGACGCCCATGAACAGAACGCCCAGCGTCAGGTTCCAGCCCTGTCCCACGAAGGGGTGGATGATCGCGACGCAGATATCCTCGAGCCACTTCGGCAGGAACGAGAACCACGAGTGCAGGACCGTGTCGTTGATCTTCGAGAAGATGTTCTCGAAATACTTGATGAAGCCCGCGCCCAGAACCGGGCCCAGCAGGGTTCCGGTGCCGCCGAGGATCGTCATCAGCACGACCTCGCCGCTCGCCGTCCACTGCATCCGGTCCGGGCCGGCCAACGGGTCCATCGCGGCCAGCAGCCCGCCCGCGAGCCCGGCATACATGCCCGAGATGACGAAGGCCGTCAGCATGTAGGGGCGCGAGTTCAGGCCGGTATAGTTCAGCCGGTGCTGGTTCGACTTGATCGCCCGGAGCATCATGCCGAAGGGCGAGCGGAAGATGCGCAGCGCAAGGTAGAACATCAGGACCGAGATCACGCCGCAGACATAGTAGCCCGCGTTGAACTGGAAGACGCGGCCCAGGGCTTCGACCTTCCATGTGGCGTTCATTCCAAGGCCGAAGAGGTTCGGCGTCGCCACGGTGCCGCCTGCACGCGCGGCGTCGAGGATGCGCGGATCGCTCAATTCCGGCTGCAGGCCGCTTTCGCCGTTCGTGAGCGGCGTCAGCACCGAATAGGCGAGGTTGAAGCACATCTGCGCGAAGGCCAGCGTCAGGATCGAGAAGTAGATCCCCGACCGGCGCAGCGAAACAAAGCCGATCAGGTAGGCGAAGATGCCGCCAAGCGTGACCGACAGCAGGATGCCGGGCAGGATGTTCATGCTCAGAAGCTTGAACATCCAGATCGTCGCGTAGCTGCCCACCCCCACGAAGGCGGCGTGGCCGAAGCTCAGGTAGCCGGTCAGCCCGAACAGGATGTTGAAGCCCACCGCGAAGATCGCGAAGATCGCGATGCGCTGCATGAGGTCCGGGTAGCCCGCGTTGAACTGCGCCAGCGCCGAGGATTCCGGGAAGGGGTTCAGAAGGATCGGCGCGGCAAGCGTCAGCGCCGTCACGATCATCAGGAACATAAGGTCTTTCTTGCTCAGCCCCAGCACGTCTCAGTCCTCCATCACGCCCTTGCGGCCCATCAGCCCGCGCGGGCGGGTGAGCAGCACGACGATGGCAATCACGTAGATGATGATCTGGTCGATGCCCGGCAGCAGCGATTTCACCGCGTTCATCGACCCGTAGCTTTCGAGAATCCCCAGCAGGAACCCCGCGGCGACCGCGCCCGGCAGGCTGCCCATGCCGCCCACGACAACGACGACGAAGCTCAGCACGAGGAAGTCCATCCCCATGTGATAGTTCGGCGCGTTGATCGGCGTGTACATCACGCCAGCCAGACCCGCGACGGCCGCGGCAAGGCCGAACATGATGGAAAAGCGCTTGTCGATGTTGATGCCCAGCAGGCCCACCGTCTCGCGGTCGGCCATGCCCGCGCGCACCACCATGCCGAAGGTGGTGAATTGCAGGAAGCTGAACACGCCCCCGATGACGATGAGCGAGAACAGGAAGTAGATCATGCGCCAGGTCGGATAGACGACCGCGCCCGCCTTCAGCCCGATCATCGCGCCAAGGTCCAGCGCGCCGGCAAGGGCATGCGGGGCGGGGGTGGGGATCGGGTTCGCGCCGAAGATCTGCTTGACGATCTCCTGCAGCACGATGGCAAGACCGAAGGTCACAAGGATCTGGTCCGCATGCGGCCGCTTGTAGAAATGCTTGATGAGGCCCCGTTCCATCACCACGCCCACGACGATCATCACCGGCAGCGCCAGCAAGAGCGCCAGCGGCACGGACCAGTTCAGAAGGGCCGCCCCGGTGTCATGCCCGAACCATGCCTCGATATAAGGCGTCTGGATCTTCATCGGATTGCCGAGAAAGTCCTTCTTGGTGGGATCGACGGTCATGTAGGACAGGTGCAGCAACCGGTTCATCGACACCGCGCAGAAGGCGCCGATCATGAAGACCGCGCCATGGGCGAAGTTGACGACACCGAGCGTGCCGAAAATAAGCGTCAGCCCGAGCGCGATCAGCGCATAGGCGCTGCCCTTGTCGAGGCCGTTGAGCGTTTGCAGGAGAATGGCGTCCATATCCCTACCGAAACTGTATGAGGAGAGCGGGGGCGCTGATAGAGTGGCCGACGCGGACGTGCCGCGCCGGCCATTGGTCTTCGGCTGCGATCAGGCGCCCGGGTTGCACTGACCCAGGTTGCCGCCCTTGAAGAACTCGCTTTCGGGCTCGTACATCACCTTCTCGACGGGCGTGATCTGCTTGACGTTGAGCAGGTCATACTCGTTGTCCGGCTTCTCGTTGCCCTGCACGACCAGCACGTCCTTGAACGCCTGATGGTCGTCCTTGCGATAGACGGTCGGGCCGACGCCCATGCCGTCGAACTTGAAGCCTTCCAGCGCCTCGACAACCGCGCAGGGGTTGAAGCTCTTGGCGCGGGTGACCGCATCCGCGTAAAGGATCGTCTGCACGTAGCAGGTCTGTGCGGCCTGGCTCGGCGGGACGCCGTATTCCTTGCCGTAGGACTGCACGAAGGCCTTGGTGCCCGCGTCCGGCAGCTTCCAGTTCCAGTTCGACGACCCGGGGATGCCGGCGATGTTCTTGCCCGCGCCCTTGGCCATCAGCTCGGAAATCAGCGGCACGACGATCTCGAACTGCTTGCCGTTCACCATCTTGTCGCGCATGCCGAACTGCACCGCCTGCGTGAGCGAGTTCACCATGTTGCCGCCGTAATGGTTCAGGATCAGCACATCTGCACCCGACGACAGCACCGGCGCGAGGTAGGACGAGAAGTCCGTCGACGCGAGCGGGGTGCGCACGTCCGTCACCATGCTCCAGCCTTCGCCTTCCATGAACTGCTTCATGGAGGCCGCCTGCGTCCAGCCCCAGGTGTAGTCGGCCGTCAGCATGTAGAACTTGCGTTCGCCGCCATACATCTGCTTGAGCACCGGCGCGAGGGCTGCGGCCGACATGTAGGCGTTGAAGAAGTAACGGAAGCCGTTGCGCTTCTTGTCCTTGCCCGTGGTGTCGTTCGAGTGCGTCAGGCCGCACATGTAGATCACACCGGCATCCTGACAGAGCGCCTGCACCGCGACGGCCACGCCCGAAGACGAGCCGCCCGAGATCATGACGGCGCCGTCCTTCTCGATCATCGACTTCGCCGCGGCGCGGGCCGCGTCGGTCTTGGTCTGGGTGTCGCCGGTGACGAATTGCACCTTCTTGCCCATCACGCCCGTGCCGTTCAGCGCCTTGGACGAGAAGGTTTGCAGCAGCCCGCCGTCCCCCTCGCCGTTGAGGTGCTTCACGGCAAGCTTGAAGGCCTTCAGTTCGTCGTTGCCTTCGTCGGCATAGGGACCCGTTTGCGGCACGGTGAAGCCGAAGGTGACTGTCTTGCCCGTCGGGTTGTTGGTGAAGGCGCTCGCCCGCGACGTGAAGATCGTCGGCAGGGCAAGGCCGGCGCCGGCCACCATGCCCGTTTTCAGAAGTGACCGGCGAGTCAGGTCTGACTTGGTCATTGCTTTCCTCCCTTGTGAGTGCGGTCACCTCCTCCTCAGGTGGCCGCTGTCCGGTGAAGGACGCCTTAATGATGTCCGATTTCGAAAATTTGGCAACAAGTCATTCAAAACAATGATTTTTTCTGAAAATATTTCAACTTTTGCGGGGCAAAATCTGTCAACAACTTTTCTCGCACTCGCAGAAGGCCATTGGAATCACAGAATATTGATGATTGCGTGATTTTTCTGTGATCGGCTTTCGGGCCTTTGCCCTGGGCTTCCGCCGCGCGTGCCAGGGCGCTGAAAAACGAAAGACCGGAGCGCATTTCTGCGCTCCGGCGAGGTGTCCGGGCGAATCACTGCCCGGAGGGGATCACGTTTCGGGCCGGCGGCCCGCGGTGTTCGGCGTCACGCCAGCGGCGCGCCGACCGGGAAGACGTCGCGACCGAAGACGCTCAGGAAGATGACGTGGAACATCATGTACCAGGCGGTCAGGGCGCAGACGATCAGGTCCCAGGCCGCGATCGGCAGCAGGCCCTTCTGTCCCCAGAACACCATCGCCAGCAGCACGAAGCCGATGAACAGCGTCAGGAAGGTGAACCACATCGCCTTCGAGATCTTGAACGAGGCGATCCAGAGGCCGCCGGTGAAGACCGCGTAAACCGCCATCAGGTAGCCAAGGTCGCTGTCGGCCAGCTTCAGCAGCGGATTGCCGGAGGTCGAGCCCACGAGGTAGGCGCAGAGCATGATCCAGAAGGCGCCGTAGCCCGCGAAGGCGGCATAGCCGAAGTTGTTGCCGGTTTTTTGCTCCTGAAAGCCCGCGATGAGCTGGCCGAGCCCGCCGAAGAAGAAGCCGCACCAGATGACCGGCGCCGGGCCCATCCAGCCGAGGTTGTGGAACTGCAAAAGCAGCGTCGTCATGCCGAAACCGCCAAGGCCGATGACGGCGGGGTTGCCCATGGGCGCTGCCGTTTGAGTGTCAGACATTCTAAGCTCCTTGTTGTTGGACTTGCGCCGGGTCCCGGCGGCGTTGAGGTGAAAGGCTCTGGGATGAAAAGCTCTGGTCCGTGCGGGGCGCGCACGGATGGTTCGGTGCGGCAGGCACAGCCCGTTTGGCGGCGGAGGAGCCGCCGGGCATCGTGTCGCTGCGATATGTCGGGAAAGGGCCTGGCGCCGGTCGGGCGCGCCCGCGCCGCTACGGCGCTCGGTCTGTGGGTGTCGTCGGCATGTGCTCCTCCCAAAGCCACTGCGTCCGCTCCGCTGGCGCCCAAAGCGCGCCTTGCGGGTCAATCTGTTCAAGCATTCTGCCCGTTTGCAGAAAATTGCGCAATAAATACTTGATAATGCTTGATAATCATGTAAACAAATGAACTCTCACATTTTTGCAAGTGTAAAGTTTCTTTACCGCACTTTGGGAAGTTCTTTGTTTGTCAGGGGTTCCGCGTGCCTCACGCAAACGTGTCGGCGCGTGATCGAGGCGCCCCATTGGCCGGATGCGGGCCACGGAGCGGCAAAACGCCGCCGGTCCCCCGGCATGCGTCAATCGACCGCAGGGGATTTGGACTTGAAATGAAGGGCTTGGATTCGGGTCAGTTGCCGATGGCGTAGCTGTGCCGCAGCGCTCCGGTGTCGCCGTCAAAGACCAGAATCTTGCCGGTCTGCGTCACGATGGCGATCCACCCGCGCCCCTGGGTGACGGCTGTCGGATGCTCTCCCGCGGGCAGGGTGATGTCCGGCGGGATCTTCAGATCGCTGTCGTCCTTGCCCGGGAAGCGGATGACAAAGACCGCGACCACGGTTATCAGGCCCACGATCATGGTGACGGTCAGGGTCGTCACAAGGATCTTGAGAAACCTAACCGTCGGGTCCAGCGTGATCCTGTCCTCCTCTGACGGAGTATCCTGCATGTCGTCCGCTCCCGATCCCACGGTGGAACTGCGCATCTCGGCCGCTCCGCCTGACCGCCTTGATAAGGCGCTTGCCCGCGATGTGCCAGAAGAAGCCGCGCTGTCGCGCTCGCGCCTCGCGCGGCTGATCGCGGAGGGGGCGGTCACGGTGAATGGCGCGACCGTGACCGATCCGCGCGCGCGCGTCGAAGAAGGCGACCGCGTCACCATTCGTCCGGGACCGGTCGAGGAGCTTGCGACCGAGCCCGAGGACATCCCGCTGTCCGTCGTCTTCGAAGACGACGCGCTTATCGTGATCGACAAGCCCGCGGGCCTTGTCGTGCATCCTGCGCCGGGACAATGGACCGGCACGCTGGTGAATGCGCTGCTGCACCATTGCGGCGCGAGCCTCTCGGGCATCGGAGGCGAGAAGCGTCCGGGCATCGTGCACCGGATCGACAAGGATACCTCGGGCCTGCTGGTGGTGGCGAAGACCGACCGCGCGCATCATGGCCTTGCCGAACAGTTCGAGCGGCATTCCGTGGACCGCCATTACCTCGCGCTGGTGACGGGCGTGCCCGATGCCGCCGATCCGCGTCTGCGCGGGTTGCGCGGGATCAGCTTCGAGGCGGGCGGCATTCTCAAGGTCGCCACCCAGATCGCGCGCCACCGCACCGACCGGCAGCGGCAGGCGGTGTTGTTCGAGGGGGGGCGCCATGCCGTGACCCGCGCGCGCGTCGCGCAGCGCTTCGGCACGCCCGCGAGTGCCGCGCTGATGGACTGCTGGCTGGAAACCGGCCGGACGCACCAGATCCGTGTCCATCTCGCCTATGCCGGGCACGGACTGATCGGCGATCCGGTCTATGGCGGTCCGCGGAAGCTGTCTCCCCGCGCGGTGGGCGAGGCGGCGGCCGCCGCCGCGGCAGCCTTTCCCCGGCAGGCCCTTCATGCCGCGACGCTTGGCTTCATCCACCCCGTGAGCGGCGAGGCGCTGTCGTTCTCGTCCCCGCTGCCCGACGACATGGCGGCCCTTGTTGCGGCGCTCGGCGGCGACCCGCTGACCATCGGCTAGGCCGGGCGGTCCTTCGCCGGCGCCGACGGAGCAGGCATACACGGACGTTTAACGATTGTATGCTAGGGGCAATGTCTTGAACCGATCGGTTCGGATACCTAGCTGAACTGCACGCGCGCCCGCTTTGCCGGGTAGGAACAGGGGGAACGATGAGCAGCTATGCCAATCTGCCGGCACCGTCACCGGAACAAGGGCTGAACCGTTATCTTCAGGAAATCCGGCGCTTTCCGATGCTCGAGCCGGAAGAAGAATACATGCTGGCGAAAAGCTGGGCGGATCATCAGGATACCGAGGCCGCGCACAAGCTTGTCACCAGCCATCTGCGGCTCGCCGCGAAGATCGCCATGGGCTATCGCGGCTACGGGCTGCCGCAGGCCGAAGTCATTTCAGAGGCGAACGTCGGCCTCATGCAGGCGGTGAAGCGGTTCGACCCGGAAAAGGGCTTCCGGCTAGCGACCTATGCCATGTGGTGGATTCGCGCCTCGATCCAGGAATACATCCTTCGGTCGTGGAGCCTTGTGAAGCTGGGCACCACCTCGGCGCAGAAGAAGCTGTTCTTCAACCTGCGCAAGGCCAAGGCCAAGCTGGGCGCGCTGGAAGAAGGCGACCTGCGCCCCGAGAACGTCGCCCAGATCGCGCATGACCTCAACGTGTCGGAAGGCGACGTCGTGGACATGAACCGGCGCATGTCGGGCGCCGATGCCTCGCTCAACGCCGTGGTGGGCAGCGACGGCGACAGCGCGACCCAATGGCAGGACTGGCTCGAGGACGAAGACGCCGACCAGGCGACCGATTATGCCGAGCGCGACGAGATGCAGGCCCGGATGGAGCTTCTGACCCGGGCGATGGACGTGCTCAACGAACGCGAGCGGGAAATCCTGACCGAGCGTCGGCTCAAGGATCAGCCCGTCACGCTGGAAGAGCTGTCCGAGAAATTCGCCGTGAGCCGCGAACGCATCCGCCAGATCGAGGTCCGCGCCTTCGAAAAGCTGCAAAAGCGGATGCGCCAGCTTGCCGAGGAAAAGGGGATGCTGGAAAGCGTCTGACCGGGCCCCGGTTTTCGCCGGAAAGTCGCAAGCGCATTCCTGCGACATGCTGTTCCCCTTGCCGCCGATCCGATCTAGGCTCGCGCGGAATCCGAAGGAGGACAGCATGTCGAACACCGTCCGCTGGGGCATTCTCAGCGCCGCGAAGATCGCGCGCGAATGGCTCGCCCCCGCCATCCACAATTCCGAACGCGGCGTGATCGCCGCCATCGCCAGCCGCACACCCGGCAAGGCCGAGGCGCTGGCCGCGCGCTATGGCGATTTGACGATCCACCACGACTACGACGCGCTCTTGGCCGATCCGGGGGTGGATGCGATCTACATTCCGCTACCGAACTCGGGCCATGTCGAATGGACGGAAAAGGCCTTGCGGGCGGGCAAGCATGTGCTGTGCGAAAAGCCCATCGCGCTCAAGGCAGACGAGATCGACCGGCTGATCGCCACGCGCGATGCGTCCGGCAAGTTCGCGGCCGAGGCCTTCATGGTCACCCATCATCCGCAGTGGCACCGCGTCCGCCAGCTTCTGGCCGAAGGTGCGATCGGCGAATTGCGCCATGTGCAGGGTGGGTTCAGCTTCTACAACGACGACCCGGACAATATCCGCAACGATGCGGGACAGGCGGGCGGCGCGTTGCGTGACATCGGCGTCTATCCCTCCGTCACGACGCGCTTCGTGACCGGGGCCGAGCCCACCGCGATCCGCTCGCAGATCGAATGGGACCGGGGCATCGATGCGACGGCCCGCGTCTGGGCGGAATTCCCCGGCTTCACGATGGATTTCTACGTCTCGATGCGGATGCATCCCTATCAGTCGATGCTGTTCCACGGCAGTCACGGCTGGATCCGGGTTCAAACGCCCTTCAACGCGAAGCTTTACGGCGACGACGTGATCGAGATCCGCGACCGGTCCGGCGTGGTCCGGACCGAGCGTTTCCCGCTGGTCGATCAATACACCGTCCAGATCGACGCCTTCAACGCGACGGTTCTGGAGGGGGCGCATTACGTCTGCCCGCTGGAATTCTCGCGCGGGAACCAGCGGATGATCGACATGATCTACGCGGGCGCCAAATAGGGGCGCCTTGGCCTTGCGTCCCGTCAACGCGGGGCGCAGGGCCGCATGGCAGGCTGGCCCCGAATAACGGAGGCCGTCATGCCGAAAGTCGTCACTTTACTTGTGCTTGCCAATGAGCGCCGCGCACGGTTGCTCGAGAATGCCGGCCCCGGAACGGGGCTGGCCGAGATCGAGGGCGTGGCGCGGCCGCCCATGGCCGATTTCGCCGACCGCAAGGGGCGGATGCAGATGGGCGGGGGCGCCCGGCACGGGTTCGAGCCAAAGACCCTGCCGGCCGATCACGACCGCGCCGCCTTCGCCAAGGAACTGGTGGAGGTGATCGCGGATCATGCCAAGGCACGGCCCTTCGACCGACTGATGATCGCCGCCCCCCCGAAGATGCTCGGGCTGCTGCGGGCGGCGCTGCCGGGCGATCTCGCGCGGCGGCTGGTCTATGACACGCCGCTCGACCTGATCGACGAGCGTCCCGAGGACCTCGCCCCACATTTCGCGGCGGCCGTCAGGCTCTAGGCCCCTCGGGCGGGAAGCATCCGGGCCAGCAGGCGGACCATGTTTCCGCCCATGACCTTTGCGATCACCCGCTCCGGCAGGCCCGCGCCCAGCAACGCCTCGGTCACCGCGGCCAGTTCCGATACGTCGAAGGGCTGCGGCACCGCGCCGTCGAAATCCGACCCGAGCGAGACGTGATCCTCGCCAAGCAGGTCCACCGCTGCCTTCACCGCGCCCGCAATCCCGGCGGGGGAGGGGTCTCCGATCACCTCGGCCCAGTAGCCGATCCCGGCAACACCGCCGCGGGCCATGATCTCGACCATCAGGTCGTCGGGAAAATTGCGCGGCGACTGGCAGAAGGAACAGATGCCGGTATGGCTGACGACCAGCGGCACGTCGGTCAGCGCCAGCACGTCGCGCGCCGTCTGCACGCTGGAATGCGTCAGGTCGATGATGAAGCCCTTGGCCACCAACGCGCGCACCAGATCGCGCCCATAGGGCGTGAGCCCCGCCCGCGTGGTGCCGTGCAGCGAGCCGCCGACTTCGGAATCAAGGAAATGGTGCAGCCCGATCAGGCGAAAGCCCGCGTCCCACAGCCGGTCGAGGTTGTCGAGACGCGCATCGAGGACATGGGCCCCCTCGGCCCCGATCAGGGCGCCCACGACCTTCTGCCCCCGGGCGCGATCCGCCAGCAACCGGTCCAGATCGGCGCGGTCGCGCAGGATGCGCAGCCCCTGCGGCACCCGGTCAGCCACGCGGTGCAGCCTGCGCGCCTGATGAAGGCCTCGTTCGCACAGGCTGCGCCAGCTTTTCACCGGCCAGAGCTGCGCGATGGCCAGAAGCGTGATCCGGTCCGACGCGGGTTTGGTGTCACGCACGTTCATCCCGGCGGGAACCCTGGTCACCGTGGTGAAGACCTGCACAGCGACATTTCCGGCGATGAGGCGGGGCAGATCGACATGGCCGCGCGTGCCGCGCCGGGTAAGGTCCCGGTTCCACAGCAGGCTGTCGCAATGCCAGTCGCCGATGGTCAGCGTCTCGTGCAGCGCCTTCGCGCGGTCCGATACGGGCCAGGGCGCATGAGGCAGCACGCGGTTCATGCCGCGTTCGGCCACGGCGGGGGCGATCACGAAGAAACCGATCAGGGCCACGACGGCGATGCCCGCCAAGCCCCAGAACACCATCGCCATCCGGCCGCCCTCCTGTCCGCGCGGTTCAGCCTAACCTGCGCCGCGCCGAAGGGCCAAGCGGTCAGATGCGGAAGATCGGTTGCAACAGGCGGGGCACAAGGCTGCGAAAGCGCAGCGGCGCATCGGTCGCGGCCAGGCAGACGCAGGGCTCGCCCATGTTGGCGATCGGGGCATGGTCCAGATCGTCGCTGGCCACCTGCACGTCGCCCGGCCCGAAGGTGCCGGTCGCGTCGTGGAATGCGCCTTGTAGCACCAGAGTCAGTTCCAGACCGTTGTGGCCATGATCGGGCACGGCCTTGCCGCCGGGAATGTAGAGCAGCCGCACAGAACCCTCTGCGCCGGCGGCAAGGATCGTCTGGCGGATGCCGCCCCCGAGCATCTTCCATTTCGGCGGCCGGCCCTTGAGCTCGGCCATGATCGGAC
The DNA here is from genome assembly GCA_028875855.1 of Paracoccaceae bacterium. Taxonomy (GTDB): domain Bacteria; phylum Pseudomonadota; class Alphaproteobacteria; order Rhodobacterales; family Rhodobacteraceae; genus Solirhodobacter. The sequence goes on along the minus strand of JAGWVA010000031.1, from coordinate 20,690 downwards.
CGGGGAAGATGCCCGATCGCCGGGCCTCGGGCGCGGCGACGCGGATCGGCCGGTCCAGAAGCGCGAGCGTGCACGCCTTCAGGTTCTGGTCGGCGGCCTCGGCCTCGCAGCCGTCCAGAACGGCGCCGCCAAGCGCCTCCTGCGCTTCGACCACCGCGCGGCAGTCGTCGCAAAGCGATACGTGAGAGGCCACCACCACCGAGAAGACATGTGGCAGGCTTCCGGTGACATAGGCTTGCAGGATGTCATCGGGGATATGGTGGCAAACATTCGTCGGCACGGGCGTCATCTTCAACGGAGTTCCTTCAGTTCGTGGCGCAGCCGTTCCAGCCCCAGGCGGATGCGCGATTTTATCGTTCCAAGCGGCAGGCCGGTGCGCTGCCGGATTTCGGTATGCGTCAGATCGCCAAGGTAGGCCTGTTCGATCATGGCGCGCTGTTCAGGTGTCAGCCGGTCGAGCGCCTCGCGCAGCTTGCCCGTCTCCTGATCGAGGGCGAGGATTTGGCTTGCGTCGGGTTCGCTGTCTTCGTCCTCGGGCACGACGGCGTCGGGCAGGGGGCGGCGTTCGCGTCGGATCAGGTCGATCTGCCGGTTCCGCGCGATCCGGTAGATCCAGGCCGAAGCCTGCGCGCGCGCAGGATCAAACTGATGGGCCTTCTGCCATGCCGTCAGCAACACGTCCTGCACCAGATCGTCCGTCGCGGCCGAAGGCATGCCGGACCGGGCCAGCATGCCCTTCAGGCGCGGCGCGTAATAGTCGAACAGGCACGCGAAGGCCTCGCGGTCGCGTCGGTCGCGCACCGCCAGAAGCCAAAGCGTTTGTTGCGAGAGTTCTCCGCCTCCCTGATCGCCTGAACCCATCGTCCTGCCTTGCGTAGCCCCAGCCACCACCATGCCCGGCACGGGCTGCGTGCCAATGCGGACGTCTTCAAGGATTGCGGCTTCGTTTAGCATACGGGAATTACGGCGGTCGCCAAGGATCGGATCACTCGATGATCCGATTTCTTGTTGCTATCGTAGTATCATCACCAGACCTTGGGGCAGATGGCCCCTTGGATCGCCGCCGTCCGGTATTGAGGAGAATACATGTCCTTCGACGCCCCGCCCCGCGCGCCGCGCCGCATCGCAATCGTCGGAGGGGGCATCTCTGGCCTTGCCGCCGCCCACCTTCTGGCGGGTCAGAACCGCGTGACCCTGTTCGAAGCTGCGCCGCGCCTTGGCGGCCACGCCCGCACCGTCATCGCCGGGCTTCGGGGGGATCAGCCGGTCGATACCGGGTTCATCGTCTTCAACTACGCCAATTATCCGCATCTGACCCGGCTGTTCGCCGATCTCGATGTGCCCGTGCGCCGCTCGGACATGAGCTTTGGGGTCACCATCGACGGCGGGCGTCTGGAATATGCCTTGCGCACGCCGGGCACGCTGTTCGGGCAGCGCAGCAACCTTGCCTCGCCCATGTTCTGGCGCATGATCCGCGACGTTCTGCGGTTTGCCAAATCGGCCGAGGCTGAGGCGCGCGACGACATGACGGTGGACGATCTGATCGCCCACCTCGGTCTGGGGCGCGGCTTTCGCGAGAATTACCTTTTGCCGATCTGCGGGGCGATCTGGTCAACGCCCGCCTCGGAAGTCGGGGCCTTCCCGGCGGCAAGCCTTCTGCGCTTCTTCCGCAACCATGCGTTGCTGGAACCGACCGGTCAGCACCAGTGGTGGACGGTCGATGGCGGCAGCATCGAATATGTCCGGCGGCTCGAGGCGCGGTTGCGTCAGGTCGGGGTCGATCTGCGCCCCGGCAGCCCGATCCGCGCCATCTCGCGCGGGGCGGAGGGCGTGACGATCCGGCCCGAGGGCGGTCTGCCCGAGGTCTTCGACGACGTCATTCTTGCCTGCCATTCGGATCAGGCGCTGGCGCTTCTGTCGGATGCAGCCCCCGAGGAACGGGCGGCGCTGTCGGCGGTCGCCTATCAGCCCAACCGGGTCATCCTGCACCGCGACCCGCGCCAGATGCCGGTGCGCCGCCGCTGCTGGTCGTCCTGGGTCTATCAGTCCGACGGCATGGGGGCAGAGCCGGCCGTGGGCGTGACCTACTGGATGAACCGCCTGCAAGGCATCCCCGACTCCGATCCGCTGTTCGTGACGCTCAACCCCACGCGCGAGATCGCGCCCGACACGATCTATGACGAGGTCAGCTTCGACCATCCCGTCTTCGACCGCGCCGCCCTTCGTGCGCAGGGCGAGATCGCCGCGATGCAGGGACGCCGCAACACCTGGTTCGCCGGCGCCTGGCTGCGCTATGGCTTCCACGAGGACGGCTTTGCCTCGGCCGTGCGCGTCGCCCGCGCGATGGCGAAGGCGGATGCGAACACGGCGGTGGCCGCATGACGCACTGGCCCGAATATCTGCGGGGCGAGACGATGCACGCGCGGCGCGGCGCGGTGAAGCACGCGTTTCGCTACGGCGTGGATTTCGTGCTGATCGACCCGGATGAAACTGCGGGGCCCCTGCTTTTCTCGCGCAACCGGATGAACCTTGCGTCGGTTCTCGACCGCAATCATGGCGGGCTGCGCGGGCAGGGGCGGGGGGCCGCCTGGGCGCGCGAGGCGCTGGCCCATGCCGGTGCGCCCCACGGGCTGTCGCTTCGGCTGCTGACCCAGCCGCGCTTCCTTGGCTTCTGGTTCAACCCGGTCAGCTTCTGGCTCGCCTTCAAGGGCGATGCCCTCGTTGCCGTGATCGCCGAGGTCAACAACACCTTCGGCGACCGGCACAGCTATCTTTGCGCCCGGGACGGCTTCGCTCCGATCCGGCCCGAGGATCGGCTGGCCGCGCGCAAATGCTTCCACGTCTCGCCGTTTCAGGACATCTCGGGCGGCTATGTCTTCACCTTCGACATCCGCGAAAACCGGATCGCGATCCGCATCCTGCTGGATGACGGCCCCGAGGGGCTTGTCGCCACGCTGACGGGCACGCGGATGCCGCTGACCAACACCCGTCTTCTGGGCGCCGCGCTGCGCCGGCCGTTCGGGCCCCTGCGCACGCTGGCGCTGATCTACTGGCATGCTCTCCGGCTCAAGCTGAAGGGCGTCGCCTACCGTCCCCGTCCCCTTCCGCCGCAGCAGGAAATCAGCTGATGACGTCACTCGTCTCCAACCGTCTGAAACGCGCCTTTCTCCAGTCCTGCGAAACCCTGACAGAGGGTCGGCTTCGCCTGATCACGCCCGAAGGCACGCGCCACGACTTCGGAAGCCATGGGCGCGAGGCCGAGCTGCATCTGCACGACTGGTCAGTCGCCGCCGCGGTCGCCGCGCGGGGCGACATCGGCTTTGGCGAGGCCTATGTCGCGGGGCTGTGGGACACGCCGTCGGTCGAGGATGTGAGCTCGGTCGCGATTGCCAATTTCGACGCGCTCGATGCCCAGATGCGGCCGAGGATCTGGAACCAGCTGAAGTTCCGCGCCGTGGACACGATCCTGCGCGCGAATTCGCGGCGCGGCTCGTCGCGCAACATCCGCGCCCATTACGACGTGGGCAACGAGTTCTACAACCTCTGGCTCGACCGCAGCATGACCTATTCCTCTGCCATCTTCACGGGCGAGGATGCCGACCTTGAACGCGGGCAGGCGCGCAAATACGACCGCATCCTGAACCGCATCGGCGACAAGGCCGAACGCGTGCTGGAAATCGGCTGCGGCTGGGGCGGCTTTGCCGAGCGCGCCGCCGACCAGGGGCGCCATGTGACCGGCGTCACGATATCGCCCAGCCAGAAGGGCTATGCCGATGCCCGTCTCGATGGCCGGGCCGAGATCCGGTTGCAGGATTACCGCGACATCCGCGGCACCTTCGACGCCATCGTCTCGATCGAGATGGTCGAGGCGGTGGGCGCGCGCTACTGGCCGGCCTATTTCCGCACGCTGCGCGACCGTCTGGCGCCCGGCGGACGGGCGGTGGTGCAGGCGATCACGGTGCCCGACGTCAACTTCGACCTGTACCGCCGCAGCTCGGACTACATCCGGCAATACACCTTCCCCGGCGGCATGCTGCTGTCGGATGCCGTGATCTCGTCCGAGGCGCAGCGGGCCGGGCTGAAGGTGCGCAACTCCTTTGCCTTCGGGCAGGATTACGCCGCCACCTGCCGCCACTGGACCGAGCGTTTCGAGGCGGCCGTGCCGCGCATCCAGAAGCTCGGCCATGGCGACGCGTTCATGCGCAACTGGCGCTACTACCTTGGGATCTGCACCGCCGTCTTCGCCATGCGGCGGACGGACGTGGTGCAGGTCGAACTGGTTCATGCCTGAAAGGCGGAAGGTGATGTCGGAATGGTTCGGAAAGGACGCGTGATGCAGATCGCCCTCGTCTTTGCACTGGTCGTCCTCGCCATGATCGGGGTGCGGGCAACCTGGTTCAGCTTCGCCGCGCAGGACCCGAAGTCCTACGCGGAAACGACGCCGGCCTTTGTCGTGCCCAAGGTCTTCAACGGCGGTCTGGTCTCGGAAGGGGCGATCTTCGGCCCCACGGGGCGCGTCGTGTCGCGCTTCGTGATGCAGATGAAGGGCGAATGGACCGGCCAGACCGGCACCCTGAGCGAAACCTTCCAGTATGACAGCGGCAAGACCCAACAGCGCCAGTGGCGCATGGTGATGGGACAGGACGGCCACTTCACCGCGACGGCCGACGACATCATCGGCAAGGCCGAGGGCATCCAGAGCGGATCGACCGTCCGGATGCGCTACCGCATTCGCCTGCCCAAGGACGCCGGCGGCCATGTGCTGGATGTCGTGGATTGGCTTTACCTCATGCCCGACGGCACGATCATGAACCGCTCGCAGATGGGGCGCTTCGGGATCACGCTGGCCGAACTGGTCGCCACGATGCGGCCTGCCGATCATGCCGGGACTTGAGCGCAGCTACTGGATCGTCGGGGCGAGCGAGGGACTGGGGCGCGCGCTGGCCGAGGCGCTGGACGCGCAGGGGATTTCATTGATCCTCTCGGCGCGCAATGCCGCGCGGCTTGAGGATCTGGCCGGAAGGCTGAAGGACGCCCGCGCCCTGCCGATGGACGTGACCGATCCGGCGTCGATCGCCGAGGCGGTCGCTTTGGCGGGCGAGGTGGATGGGCTCATCTACTGCGTGGGGCTTTACGACCCGATGACCGCGCGCGACTGGAAGCCCGAGGCCGCCGAGGCGATCGTCGAGGCGAATTTCACCGGTGCGCTGCGCATCCTTGGCCGCGTCGTGCCGGGCATGGTCGCGCGGGGCAGGGGGCATGTCGTGCTGATCGGCTCGCTTGCCGGTTTCCGGGGTTTGCCCGGGGCCATCGGCTACGGCGCAAGCAAGGCCGCGCTGATGCATCTGGGCGAGAACATGCGGGCGGATCTGAAGGGGTCAGGCGTGCGCGTGCAACTTGCCAATCCCGGCTTCATCGACACGCGTCTGACGCGCAAGAACGACTTTCGCATGCCGTCGCTGATGACGCCCGAGCAGGCCGCCGGCCATGTCATGCGGGCGATGCGGGGGCGGCGCTTCTCGACGAGCTTCCCCGCCCCCTTTGCCTGGCTTTTCAGCATCGGCGGCCGTTACCTGCCGCTGCGCTGGTTTCAGGGCCTGTTCTAGGCCCCGAAGTCCGCCGTCAGTGCGCCGCGCCGAGGTAGGCGTCCACCACCGCGGGATCGTTCTTGAGATCCGAGACCAGCCCCTCGCGGACGACGCGGCCCGTCTCCATCACATAGGCGCGGTCGGCCACGCTGAAGGCGGCGAAGACGTCCTGTTCCACGAGCAGGACGGGGATACCCTCGGCCCGGATATCGACAAGGATCGCCAGCAGGTCGTCCACGATGACCGGCGCAAGGCCAAGGCTCATCTCGTCGATCATCAGCAGCTTCGGGTTCGCCATCAGCGCGCGTCCCATGGCGCACATCTGCTGCTCGCCGCCCGACATGTTGCCGGCAAGCTGCTTGCGGCGTTCCTTGAGCTTGGGGAACAGGTGATAGACCTGCTCGAACGTCGCCTTCACGCCCGCATCGCGGCGCAGGTGCGCGCCCATGTGCAGGTTCTCCTCGACCGTCATGCGCGGAAAGAGCTGCCGCCCCTCCGGCACCTGCACGAGCCCGCGGGTGAACGCGCCCTCGGGGGCGAGGGGAAGCATGTCCTCGCCGTTGAACTGCATCGTGCCCTTGGCCGGGATCACGCGTGAGAGGGCGCGCAGAAGCGTGGTCTTGCCCGCGCCGTTCGACCCGACCATGGCGACGATCTCGCCCGCCTTCACGTTCAGCGACAGGTCGAAGAGCACCGGCACCGCGCCATAGCCCGCGTTCAGATGTTCGATGTTCAGAAGGGGTTGGCTCATGTCCGGCGCTTTCCAAGATAGGCTTCGATCACCCGCGGATCTTCCAGCACGGTGGTGGGATCGTCATCGGCGATCTTTTCGCCGTGGTGCAGCACCATCACGCGGTCCGACAGGCTGCGGATCGCCTTCACGACGTGTTCGATCACCAGCATGGCAAGGCCCTGTCCGCGGATCGACTTGATGAGGTCCACAACCTCGTCCACCTCGACGGGGTTGAGGCCGGCCATCACCTCGTCCAGCAGCAGAAGCCGGGGCTTCATGGCCAGCGCCTTGGCGAATTCCAGCCGCTTGCGGTCCGGGCCGCCAAGGCTGTCCGCGCCGACGCCGATCCGCTTGCCAAGCCCCGTGAACTCCAGCCATTCGCGGGCGGATTCGCGGGCCTGCGCCATCGACTTCACGCCGCCGTCGCGGCCGAAGAGTGCGCCCACGGCGACGTTCTCGAGCACGGTCATGCCGGGGAAGGGCTTCATCACCTGAAAGGTGCGGGCAATGCCCAGATGGGCGCGGCGGAAGGCGGGCACGTCGTTGATGCGCGCGCCGTCGAAGATCACCTCGCCCTCGGACGGGGTAAGCGTGCCCGAGATCATGTTGACGAGCGTCGTCTTGCCGGCCCCGTTCGGCCCGATCACGCCCAGCGTTTCGTTCTCGGCGATGGCGAAGCTCACGTTGTTGACCGACACGAGCCCCTGGAACCGTTTGGTCAGGCCGCGCGTCTCGATCACCGTGCGCGAAGCGGGGGTCTTTGCGGGCGCCGTCATAGCCGGTTCTCCCGAATGTTGCGGATGAAGTAGCGCAGCGTGAAATTCGCCCGGTCGCGCATGATATCGGCCAGACCACGCGGCATGAAGATGACGGCCAGCACGATCACCACGCCGAACAGAAGCGCGGCCGCGGTCGAGATCTGGGCAGCCAGCACCTCATAGACGGTGGACAGCACGAAGGAGCCGATCACCGGCCCGAAGACCGTGCCGGGCCCGCCGAAGACGCACATGATGACCATGCGCACGTTCAGCGTGCTGTCGAAGGCGCTTGCCGGATCGACGAAGGTGGACCAGTAGGCATGGATGCCGCCCGCCACCGCCGTGAAGATCGAGGCAAGGATCAGCGCCGTCACCTTGTAGAGCGTCGCATTGACGCCCATCGTGCCGGCGGCGTCCTCGTCCTCGCGGATGGCGATCAGGCCCATGCCGTAGCGCGAGCGGCTGATCCAGAACACGGTCAACGTGCAGGCCACCAGAAGCGCCAGCGACAGTTCATAGAACATCGTGTCGTTGCGCGTAAGCGGCAGGACAAGGCCGATGTTCGTCCCCGCGATCGGCAGGTTCGAGAAGATCGCCATCATCGCACCGTTCAGGCCAAGCGTCGCGATGGCGAAATAGGGCCCCCGCAGGCGCAGGATCGGCACGCCGACCAGCGCCGCACCCAGCATGGCAAGCACCACGCCGATCACGAGGCCCACGCCGAAGGGCAGGTTGTAGGTCGTCATGGCGATCGCGGTCCCGTAGGTGCCAAGGCCGTAGAAGACCGAGTTGCCGAAGGAGACATAGCCGCCGAAGCCGCCAAGGATGTTCCAGCTTTGCGCCAGAACCGCCAGCACCAGCGCGTTGATCCCGAACTGGATCATCACGTCGCTGCCGAACATCGGCACGAAGGCCAGCGCCACGGCGACCGCCGCGGCCAGGATCAGGGTCCGGGTTTTCATCAGGCTGCCCTCACGGCGCGGGACGGACGCAGGACGAGCACGGCCACAAGAAGGCCGAAGCTGATCACATCCGTATAGGTGGGTCCGATATAAAGCGCGGTCACCGCCTCGGCCACGCCGACGAAGATGCCGCCCAGGATGACGTTGAAGGGGTTCGCAAGGCCGCCGATGATGGCGATCACGAAGCTTTTCGCGGTCAGGCTTGCCCCGATATAGGGCGTCAGGTTCGAGATCATGCCGTAAAGCCCGCCCGCCGCGCCGGCGAGTGCGGCGCCGATGCCGAAGGTCACCGCATACAGCATTCGCGGGTTCACCCCATAAAGGCGCGCCGCGGTCAGGTTTTGCGCCGTCGCGCGGATCGCGCGCCCCAGCGGCAGTTTGTTGAGCAACACCCATATGCCGGTGGCAAGGCCCACGGCCACGCCAAAGGCGGCAAGCCGCACCGTGGGCACCGTCAGTCCGCCAATGGCGAAGTTCGCCCCCGCATAGGACGGGTTGATGGTGCGAAAGTCGGCCGAGAACAAAAGCTGCGCCGTGAAGGTCAGCACGACGTCAAGGCCGAAGGTGATGAGCAGGGTGTTGAGCATCTTCGAGCGCACGACGAGGTTCAAAAGACCCCATTGCAGCGCGAAACCGAGGCTGAACATGACCGCCATCGCAATCGGCAGCGCCAGGAACGGGTCGATGCCCGCCAGCGTGAAAAGATAATAGACCACATAGCCGCCGACCATGATGAGCGCGCCGTGGCTGAGGTTGACGATGTTGAGCACCCCCCAGACCAGCGCCATGCCAAGCGCCATCAGTCCGTAGAGACCGCCCAGCAGCACGCCGTTGAGCAGGATTTGAGCGAGAACCAAGGCCCGTTCCTCCGGTTGGGACCGGGCGCCCGGAAGGGGCGCCCGGCGATGTCAGATCAGCGCTTCGACCAGGCCGGAACCGGGTAGTCGGGCTTGTTGATGAACTGCGTCGTGTAGATCGGCTTCAGCTCGCCCTTCTGGATCTGAACGACGATCTGCGGCAGGTCGATCTGGCCGTTCGGGGCGTATTTCACCTGCGCGTAGAGGCTCTGGAAATTGCTCGCCGCGATCGCATCGCGCACCTTCTTGGGATCGAGCGACCCCGCCTTCTCGATCGCATAGACGTAGGTCTCCACGTCCGCCGCGCCGGAAGCCGCGTGGTAGTCCGGGTCATAGCCGAACTTCGCCTTGTATTCCTTGGCGAACTGGGCCGCATCGCCGAACCACTTGTCCTTCAGGCTCGCGTCGGGAAGCCAGGTCGTCATGCCGAAGGCATAGTTGGCATCCGCGCCAAGCGCCTTGCGGAAGTCCGAGGTCGGCACGCCCACGGTGAAGGCATACATGCCGTTCGGATCGACGTTGAGCTGCTTCATCTGACGGATGAAGTTCAGCGCCTCGGTCTCGTGACCCGACCACAGCACGGTATCGACCTTCGCGGCCTTCACCTGCGTCAGGATCGACGAGAAGTCCGAATTGCCCTCGCGGTATTCCTGATCGACGGCAATCTTCATGCCGGCCTTCTCAAGAAGCTTGCGCGTGCCCTTGGCGACCGAGACGTCGAAGCTGTCATCGGCGGCGACCAGCGCCACGGTCTTCGGCGCCGGGTTCAGCTTCGACATCATTTCGATGGTCGAGGCATAGTAGTTGCCCGCCGGGGGCAGCGTGCCGAAGACATACTTGTAGCCGCGCGAGAAGATCTGGCCCGACGAGCCGCCGCCCTGCACCATCGGGATCTGGTATTTCTCGGCCACCGAGCTGTCCGAGATCACGAAGTTCGACGCGAATGGCCCAAGCAGGAAGTTGACCTTGTCGCCGCTGATGAGCTGCACATACTGGCGCACCGACAGGTTCACGTTGGACTGGTTGTCCAGCATCTTCAGCGCCAGCTTGTAGGTCTTGCCGCCGACCTTGACGCCGCCGGCCGCGTTGATCTTGTCAACGGCCATCTGGTAGGCGTCGCGGTAATAGCGCCCGGTGTTGGCGGTCGCACCGGTCATCTGGACGGATGCGCCCAGCGTGATGACGTCCTCGGCCAGGGCAGGGGCCGCCGTCAGGGCGGTTGCGGCCAGCAGGGCCACGGCGCCGGTCATGGCGAATGCTCGTTTCATGTCGTCTCCTCCGTTACATGGATCACAATCTGCCGGGCGCAGGTTGGCTCGGCGCGCACGCGGAAGGGCGGGGTCATCCGCCGGTCCCTCCCGTGGGTTCGCTGACGCGGCTGGCCGCTTCGGCCGCCGCAAGGTTTTCAGGTCCGACGTCCGTGCGGAACTCGGCCCAGACGGGCTGCATCGCGGCAACCCATTCGGCGCGCTCGTCCGGGGTCAGGGAGCGGATCGTGCCCCTGTCGGCAAGGATCGCGGCCCGCGATTTCGCCTCGACCTTGGTGACGGCGGCGTTGCGCTCGACCGTGACGGCATGAAGGATGCCGAGGAACTGGCTGCGCGTGTCGGCGGGCATGGCGTTCAGGAAGGCGGTCGAGGTCACGACGAGGTATTCCAGCACGCCGTGGTTCGTCTCGGTGATCCCGTCCTGAACCTTGTAGATCTTCTGGGCGTAGATGTTCGACCAGGTGTTCTCCTGTCCGTCCACCACCCCCGTCTTGAGCGCGTCATGGACGTCCGCGAAGGCAATCGACATCGGCTGGGCATGCAGGGCGCGGATTTCGGCGGCCAGCACGGCCGAGGGCTGGATGCGGAACTTGAGCCCCGCCGCGTCGCCCGGGCGCAGCAGCGGGCGGTTGGCCGAGAACTGCTTCATCCCCGAATGCCAGAATTCCAGCCCCGCGAGACCGCGATCCACCATCGCCGATTTCATCCGCTCGCCCGCAGGCGAGGTTTCGAACCGATCGACGGCCGCGATGTCGGGAAAGAGGAAGGGCAGGTCGAAGAGCCGGAAAACCTTGGTGAAGGCCTCGAACTTCGACAGCGACGGCGCCGCCATCTGGACGTCGCCCTGCAACATCGCCTGAAGCACGGTGTCGTCGTCGTAGAGCATCGAATTCGGATAGACGATGACGCAGACCCGCCCCTTCATCGCGCGGTTCACGCGATCGGCGAAGATCTGCGCGGCGATGCCCTTGGGATTGTCGGTGGGCGAGACGACGGTGGCGAATTTCACCACGATCTCGCCGGGCTGGCAGGGAGAGGCCGCAACGACCGGCAGCGCAGACGCAAGCGTCAGCAGGCATGCTGCGGCCAAAGCCTTCATCCGTCCCCTCCCATGGTGCCGGTTTTCCCGGTCGGTGCCCTAAAATGTGGCGCGGTGCGGGCTTGGCAACGAAAATATGCCGAAATGGCAGATATCTTATGAACTCTATTTATATCAATGGCTTGTGGCGATTTTGGCGAGCGCTTCGCGCGCGGCCGCCCCCAGGCGTGTGCGGCTTTCCGCACATGCGTTTGCGCTACCATGCGGTCGCCCGCACGCAACGCGCAGATCAGGCGCGGTAGTCTTCGGGCCGAATCCCGTGGCGGGCCAGCTTGTCGTAGAAGGTCTTGCGGGGCAGTCGCAACGCTTGCGCCGCAAGCGTCGCGTTGCCGCCCTGCCGGCGCAGCGCGTCTTCAAGCAACGAGCGTTCGACCCGCGCCATCTGCTCGGCCAGCCCGGTGCCCGAGTCCTCCTCGCCCTCGGGCAGGCCGAGGGCGAACCGCATTGCCGCGTTCATCAGCGCGCGCGAATTGCCCGGCCAGTCCTGCGCCATGAGTCGGGCGACGACGGCGGGGGTCACGTCAGGCTCCGGCAGGTCGGCCTGTTCGCAGGCCTGCGCAAGGTAGTGCCGGAACATCACCGGGATATCCTCGGGGCGTTCGCGCAGGCTGGGCACGCGCAGCCGCATCGCGTCGAGCTTGTAGTAAAGGTCGGCATGGAAACGGCCGGCCTGCGCCTCGGCGGCAAGGTCGCGGTAGGTCCCCGCGATGACCCGGGCGCCGCCGCCCCCGTCGAGCAGGTCAAGAAGCGCGAATTGCGCGGCAGGCCCGAGCCCTACCACTTCGTCGATGAAGATGGACCCGCCTTCGGCCTTCTGAAAGGCCCGGGCGAGGGTTTCCGGCAGGAGTGTCGGGCCGGCCAGCTTCTGGAACGGCCGGGCCGCGGCGCCCGACAGAAGATGGATGACCTCGGCCACCTTTGGGATGCCGGTGCCCGGTTCGCCGGTGATGAGCACCCCGGCGGAGGCGCGGGCGACGGTGCGGATACGGTCACGCAGATCCTCGGACAGGCGGGAAAGCCCGAAGATCATCCGCGCCGCCGCATCGCCCGATTGCAGCTGATGCTTCAGCCGGCGGTTTTCCAGCACCAGCGCGCGGGTCTTCAGCGCCTTGTCGATCACCGCCAGAAGATCGGCCGGCGCGCAGGGCTTTTCGAGAAAATCGAAGGCCCCGCCCGCGATGCCGCGCACGGCCATCGGGATGTCGCCCTCGCCGGTCAGAAGGATCACGGGCAGTTCCGGGTCCACCTTGCGTGCCTGCTCCAGAAGCGCGAAGCCATCCTTGCCGGGCATGCGGATGTCGGTCACCACCACGCCGGGAAAGCCCGGGGCGATGTGGTCCTTGGCCTCGATGTAGCTGCCGCAAAGGATCGGGGTCAGGTCGGCCAGTTCGAGAGTCTGGCCAAGCGCCTCGCGCACGGCCCGGTCGTCATCGACCAGAAGAACGGTAGCGATCATGCCGCCTCGCTTGCCGCCGCAGCGACCAGTTCCACGGTGAATTCTGCCCCCCCCTCGGGCCGGTTGCGCGCGAGGATGCGGCCGCCGAAGCTCTGGATGATGCGGTCCGAAATGGCAAGGCCAAGGCCCATGCCTTCGGCCTGACCCACCTCCTTGGTGGAGTAGAAGGGGTCGAAGATGCGCTCGGGCTCCGCGATGCCGGTGCCGCTGTCGGCGCAGGTGAAGCGGGTCGGCGCGCCGGGATGGATCGCAAGCCGCAACCGGCGGTCCTCGCGGCCTGCCATGGCGTCCAGCGCATTCGCCAGGATGTTCAGAACGACCTGTTGCAGGCGGACCTCGCCGCCCCGGACGGGAACGGGGACAGCGGGGGGCAGGTAGTCGAGGATCACGCCTTCCTGCCGCAGCCGAGGCTCGGTGATCTCGAGCGCCGCGGCGACGACGGCCCCGAGGTCGATCGCGGTGACGCCCTCGACCTCCTGTCGGGCGAAGGCGCGCAGGTTGCGGATGATGCGGCCCATGCGGTGCGCGAGGTCGCCGATCCGGGTGAGGTTTTCCGCGGCCTTGTCGGGCTTGCCGCGGGTGAGGAAAGCCGCGCCGTTCTCGGCATAGGAACGGATCGCCATCAGCGGCTGGTTCAGTTCGTGGCTGATGCCGGCGGACATCTGGCCAAGCGCGGAAAGCTTGCCTGCGCGCAGCAGCTCGGCCTGCGCCGTCTTGAGCGCAGCCTCTGCCTCCATCCGTTCCGCGACTTCGCGCTGGAGGCGGTCGACCGCTTCGGAGAGCTCCCGCGTGCGCTCGCCCACCCGGCGTTCCAGCTGCGCCGTGAGCCGGGCTTCCGTCTCGAGCCGCTGGCTAAGCGCGCGGCGGCGCTCTCCCACGACCAGCAGGATCGCCCCGAAGAAAAGGCACAGCGCCGCCGCCACCGCCGCCTGCAGCGTCGCCACCAGCACGGTGGGCAGGGCGTTCACGAGGATTTCCGACTGCATCGCGACGACGGGCAGCGGCTGGGTCAGATGCAGCGCGAGCCGTGGCAGGTAGGGCCCGCCATCGACCAGCCACAGGGCATGGCCGCCGAAGGTGTGACGCGAGATCGCCGGGAAGGGACGGATCAGCCCGGGGGGATAGGTGAGGCCAAAGCTGGCATAGGGCGTGGGGCCGGGCGCGCGGTGGCGGAAGAGAAGCTCGCTGCGGTTCGAGACGAACACCACGCCAAGGGCATCGGAGAAGAAGACGCTTTGGGCGTCGCCGCGGCTGGGCGCCTCGATCTGGCTGGCGTCGAGGCGCACCACGACGACACCGATCACCGGGCCGGCCGCCGAGTAGAGGGGCGCTGCGTAAAGGAAGACACGCCGCGCCGCCGCCCCTTCCACCGCATGCGAAAAGCCTAAGGTGCCGTGCATCGCGCTTTGAAAGGCGGCGCCGTCGGCGCGGTCGAGCCTGCCCACATCGGCGGGGCTGGAACTGGCCAGGACGCGTCCTGTGCGACCGAGCAGCATCACCGCCTCCGAACCGGTCCTGTCCGCCACCTTGCGCAAGAGCGCATTGGCCGCGGCCGGATCGCCTCCGTTTGCCGCGGCAAGGGGCGCAAGCGTCGGGTGATCGGTCAGCAGAACGGCCAGTTGCCGGAAGCGCTGCAACTGGCCCGTCAGTTGGTCGGACGCCTGCGCCAGTTCGGCGCGAGCACCTTCGGCCAGACGATCAAGACCGCCGCGCAGGCCATAAGCGAAGACAGCAGCCGAAAAGCCTGCGACCGCAACAAGATAGAGCGCGGCGCGGCGCGCGCGTCCGGGGCGGTGGGGCGCAGACATCGGCCGGCTGTCTCCTCGTTCGGGCCAACGGAGTTTAGGGCCTTGGCGGGGGCACGCGCAACGGGGCGCGGGGGTTAACGTTCTGGAAAGCGGCCGACGCTAGGCTGCAGGTCTTGCCGGGGACGCCTGGCCGGGTCGAGGCGGTCGATCGGATCGGGGCGCGCGCGCAATGCGCCCCGGGGCGGCGCGTTCATGCCGCGCATCCGCTGCCTGCGGAAGAGGCATACTTACGATTTTTCGACGAAAAATCGTAGATTGCAATTTGTGCGGCGCCGCGCGGTCAGTTGCCCAGAATGCCCGGCAGCCGCAGCCCATGATCCCGCGCGCAATCCAGCGCAATCGGATAACCCGCATCGGCATGCCGCATCACCCCGGTCGCCGGGTCGTTCCACAAGACCCGCTCCAGCCGCCGATCCGCCTCCTCGGTTCCGTCGCACACGACCACCATGCCGGAATGCTGGGAATAACCCATGCCGACGCCCCCGCCGTGATGCAGGCTCACCCATGTCGCGCCCGAGGCCGTGTTCAGCAGCGCGTTCAGCAGCGGCCAGTCGGACACCGCATCCGATCCGTCCTGCATCGCCTCCGTCTCGCGGTTGGGCGAGGCGACAGAGCCGGAATCGAGGTGATCGCGCCCGATCACGACCGGAGCCGTCAACTCGCCCGACCGGACCATGGCGTTGATCATCAGCCCCGCCTTGTGTCGCTCTCCCAGCCCGATCCAGCAGATCCGCGCGGGCAGGCCCTGAAAGGCGATCCGCTCGCGCGCCATGTTCAGCCAGCGGTGCAGATGCGCGTTTTCCGGGAAGAGCCGCTTCATCGCCGCGTCGGTCGCGTGAATATCGGCCGGATCGCCCGACAGCGCCGCCCAGCGGAAGGGGCCGATGCCGCGGCAGAACAGCGGGCGGATATAGGCCGGAACGAAGCCGGGGAAGGCGAAGGCGTTCTCCAATCCCTCGTCCTTCGCCACCTGCCGGATGTTGTTGCCATAATCCAGCGTCGGCACGCCCGCGTTCCAGAAATCGACCATCGCCGCGACATGGGCCCGCATCGAGGTGCGGGCGGCGCGTTCGACCTTCTTCGGGTCGCTCTCCTGCGTCGCGCGCCACTCGGCCACCGACCAGCCGATCGGCAGATAGCCATGTAGCGGATCGTGGGCCGAGGTCTGGTCCGTCACGATGTCGGGCCGTCCGTTCGGGATCGGTTCGCCGGCCTTCATCCGGCGCACGAGTTCGGGGAACACCTCTGCCGCGTTGCCCAGAAGGCCCACGGATTTCGCCTCGCCCGCCCGCGTCCAGTCGCCGATCATCGCCAGAGCCTCGTCCAGCGTGCGCGCCTTGGCATCAAGGTAGCGCGTGCGCAGACGGAAATCGATCCGCGTCTCGTCGCATTCCACGGCAAGGCAGCAGGCCCCGGCCATGACGGCGGCGAGCGGCTGCGCCCCGCCCATCCCGCCAAGCCCGCCGGTCAGGATCCACTTGCCGGTCAGATCGCCACCGTAATGCTGGCGGCCCGCCTCGGCGAAGGTCTCGTAGGTGCCCTGAACGATGCCCTGCGTGCCGATGTAGATCCAGGACCCGGCCGTCATCTGGCCATACATGGCCAGCCCTTTCCGGTCCAATTCGTTGAAATGGTCCCAGGTCGCCCAATGCGGCACGAGGTTGGAGTTCGCGATCAGCACGCGCGGGGCGTCGCGGTGGGTGCGGAAGACGCCGACGGGCTTGCCGGACTGCACCAGCAGCGTCTCGTCGTCTTCCAGGGTCTTGAGCGTGGCGACAATGCGGTCGAAATCCTCCCAGGTGCGGGCCGCGCGGCCGATGCCGCCATAGACCACAAGTTCATGCGGATTCTCCGCCACGTCGGGATGCAGGTTGTTCATCAGCATCCGCATCGGCGCCTCGGTCAGCCAGCTCTTGGCCGTGATCTTCGGGCCGGTCGGGGGATAGATGTCGCGAAGGTTGTGGCGCGGGTCGGTCATGGCGGTCCTCACAAAGCGGGAAGGGGCAGGGCGGCGGCCTCGGCCAGCGCGCCGGTGGCGATCAGCCGCGTGGCGGCGGCGATGTCGGGGGCAAGATAGCGGTCCTCGCGGATCGTCGGCACCTCGGCCCGAAGCCGGGCGATCACCCGCACCAGCGGGGCCGAGGTTTCCAGCGGGGCGCGGAACTCGACGCCCTGCGCCGCACACATCGCCTCGACGCCAAGGATCGCGTCGAGATTCGCCACCATCCGGTGCAGCCGCCGCGCACCATGGGCGGCCATGCTGACATGGTCCTCCTGATTGGCCGAGGTGGGCGTGGAATCCGTCACCGTGGGCGTCGCAAGGTGCTTGTTCTCGCTCATCAGCGCGGCGGTCGTCACTTCGGCGATCATCAGTCCGGAGTTCAGCCCCGGCGCGGGCGTCAGGAACGGCGGCAGGTCAAAGCTCAGCGTCGGGTCCACCATCAGCGCCACCCGGCGCTGCGCGATGGCGCCGATCTCGCTGACCGCCAGCGCGATCATGTCGGCGGCAAAGCCCACCGGCTCGGCATGGAAATTCCCGCCCGAGACGATGCGCCCCGCCTGCGACAGCACCAGAGGATTGTCGGTCGCGGCATTCGCCTCGATCTCCAGCGTGCGGGCGGCCATGCGCAGAACATCCATTGCGGCCCCCGTCACCTGCGGCTGGCAGCGGATGCAATAGGGGTCCTGCACACGGCTGTCGCCCTCGCGGTGGCTTTCGCGGATCGCGCTTCCCTCCAGCAGGGCGCGCAGCGTGGCGGCGGCCTCGATCTGGCCGGGCTGGCCGCGCAGGGCGTGGATTTCCGGCTGAAGCGGGGCGGTGGAGCCCATGATCGCATCCGTCGAAAGCGCCGAGGTCACCAGCGCCCCCTGCGCCGCCCGCCACGCCCCGAACAGGCCCGCAAGCGCATGGGCGGTGGAAAACTGCGTGCCGTTGATGAGCGCGAGACCCTCCTTGGGGCCAAGCGCGATGGGCTGTAGCCCGGCCGAGGCGAGCGCCTCCGCCCCCGGCAGAAT
Source organism: Paracoccaceae bacterium (assembly GCA_028875855.1). Taxonomy (GTDB): domain Bacteria; phylum Pseudomonadota; class Alphaproteobacteria; order Rhodobacterales; family Rhodobacteraceae; genus Solirhodobacter. The sequence continues at coordinate 3,146 of JAGWVA010000031.1, read as the reverse complement.
GCGGCCACTCACCTCTGCCTCGCCCGCGCCGATCATCACGGCGGTCATATGGGCGAGCGGGGCAAGATCGCCGCTGGCGCCAACGGAACCTTGCGCCGGCACGACTGGCGTCACGCCGCGATCCAGCATCGCCTCGATCAACTCGATCAGCTCCCACCGCACGCCCGACGCCCCGCGCCCGAGCGACAGAAGCTTCAGCGCCATCATCAGCCGGGTCACGTCGCGCGGCGTCGCCTCGCCCACGCCGCAGCAATGCGACAGGATCAGGTTGCGCTGAAGCGTGGCCGTGTCCTTCGCCGCGATCTTCAGGCTTGCAAGCTTGCCGAAGCCCGTGTTCACCCCGTAAACCGGCACCTCGCCACTGGCTGCTGCCGCGATGGCCGCCGCTGCCGCCTCCACCTGCGGCCGGCAGGCGCGGTCGAGCCGGGCCGGCGCCTCGGTGCGCCAGAGCCGTTCGAGTTGGTCAAGCCCGGTTGCCCCGGGGGTGAGGGTTTCAGGCGTCAAGGCGGCCTCCGAAGATGCGGGCGTGAAGGGGCGTTGCCCCGATGCGATAGGACAATTCCGCCGGATGGGTGGCGTCCCAGACGGCAAGATCGGCGCGCTGCCCGGGGGCAATCGTGCCGCGATCGGTCAGGCCAAGGGCGCGGGCGGCATGGGCAGTCGCGCCCAGCAGCGCCTCTTGCGGCGTCATGCGAAACAGCGTGCAGGCCATGTTCATCGCCAGCAGGATCGACGTCATCGGCGCGGTGCCCGGATTGCAATCGCTCGCCACCGCCATCGGAACGCCCGCCGCGCGCAGCCCCGCGATCGGGGGCTGTCTGGTCTCGCGCAAAGTGTAGAAAGCACCGGGCAGGATCACCGCCACGCTGCCCGCCGCAGCCATCGCCCGGATGCCGCCCTCGTCGAGATATTCGAGATGGTCGGCCGACAGAGCGCCCGCCTTTGCCGCGAGTTCCGCCCCGTGAAGGTTCGACAACTGCTCGGCATGAAGCTTCACCGGCAGGCCAAGGGCGCGCGCCTCGGCGAAGACGCGGGCGATCTGGTCGGGCGAAAACGCGATCCCCTCGCAGAACCCGTCCACCGAATCCACCAGTCCCTCTGCATGGGCGGCGCGCAGCGCGGGGATCGCCTGCTCGGTCAGGTAGTCGTCGGGCCGCCCGGCATATTCCGGCGGCACGGCATGGGCGCCCAGAAAGGTCGTGGCGACGGTTACGTCGCGACAGGACGGCAACCGACGCGCGACGCGCAGCATCTTGAGTTCGGTTTCGATATCAAGGCCATAGCCCGATTTCACCTCGACCGTCGTCACGCCCTCGGCCAGCATCTGGTCAAGGCGCGGCAGGGCTGCGGCCAGCAGGTCATCCTCACGCGCCGCGCGCGTCGCGGCGACGGTCGAGACGATGCCGCCACCCGCCCGCGCGATCTCTTCATAGCTCGCGCCGGTCAGTCGCATCTCGAATTCCCGCGCGCGGTTGCCGCCGAAAACCAGATGCGTGTGGCAGTCGATCAACCCCGGCGTGACCAGCCGCCCGCCCATGTCACGGCGCGGCGCATCGGTCGCGGGCAAATCCGCCTCCGGACCTGCCCAGGCGATGCGGTCGCCCTCGATCACGACGGCGCCATGGGGGATCAGGCCGTAGCCGTCCCGCATCGTCGCCAGTGTCGCGTTATGAAGAATCGCTGCCATCGCACTTGCCTTATGTATGCGTTATTGGATAATATGTCTGCACATAATGAGGCATGTCAAGCGGGGCCCAAGATGCACTTTCACCTCCATGCCGATCAGGCGCTGCTGCCCGAGGGTTGGGCGCGCGACGTTGCCATCACCGTGACAGATGGCCGGATCGCGGCCGTGACCCCCGGCGCTGCGCCGTCGGGCGACCGGGTGCCGGTGCTGCTGCCCGCGCCGGTGAACCTGCATTCCCACGCCTTTCAGCGCGCCATGGCCGGAATGACCGAGCGGCGGGGAAGCGAGCCGCGCGATACGTTCTGGACATGGCGGCAGGTGATGTTCCGCTTTCTCGACCATCTCACCCCCGAGGATGTGGAGGCCATCGCCCGCTTCGTGCAGATGGAGATGCTGGAGGCGGGATACGCCGGGGTGGCGGAGTTTCACTACCTGCATCACCAGCCGGGCGGTGTGCCCTATGACAACCGGGCCGAGATGGCCGACCGGATCGCGGCTGCGGCAGAGGCGACGGGAATCGGTCTGACGCTGCTGCCCGTCCTTTACATGCAGGGCGGCTGCGACGGACGGCCGCTTGCGCCGGGGCAGGTGCGCTTTGGCAACGATCTCGACGGCTTTGGCGCGCTGATGGCCGGGGCGGCGGAGGCGCTTCGTCCTTTGCCACCCGATGCCGCGCTGGGCGTCGCCCCGCATTCCCTGCGCGCCGTTCCTCCCACCGCGCTGGCCGAGGCGGCGGCGATGCGCCCCAAGGCCCCGATCCACATGCACCTTGCCGAACAGGTCGGAGAGGTCGCGGAGGTAGAGGCCGCCCTTGGCGCGCGCCCGGTGCGCTGGCTGCTGGAGAACGCCGCGGTCCATGACCGCTGGTGCCTGATCCACTGCACGCAGATGGAGCCGGACGAGACCGCACGCCTTGCCGCGACAGGGGCCGTTGCCGGGCTTTGCCCGATCACCGAGTCGAGCCTTGGCGACGGGATCTTCGACGGGCTGCGCTACCTGCAGGCGGGCGGGCGCTTCGGCGTCGGGTCCGACAGCAACATCCGCATCGCCTTGTCCGAAGAGCTGCGCACTTTGGAATATTCCCAGCGGCTGCGCGACCGGGGCAGGGCGATGCTGGCGACGCAGGACCGCTCGACCGGCCGGGTGCTGTTCGACGGCGCGGTGCGGGGCGGGGCGCAGGCGGCGGGCCGGGCCTCGGGTGCGCTCGAGCCGGGGCTCTGGGCGGATATGCTGGCGCTTGACGGCGCCCATGTGGACCTTGAGGGGCGGCAGGGCGACGCGGTGCTTGACGCCTGGATCTTTGCGGGCGACGACCGCATGGTGCGCCGTGTCTGGTCTGCGGGCCGCGCCGTGGTGCATGCAGGAAAGCACGTCGATCATGACGCGATTACAGAGGGATATCGCGCGATGCTAAGGCGACTGAGGGCGCGGATATGAGCGCGCCGCAGGGCTGGGAGGC
>JAGWVA010000030.1 GCA_028875855.1 Paracoccaceae bacterium | reverse complement strand
TGGTGACGGATCGGGGTCAGAACCGCTCCACCCAGGGCCTGACCGCGATTTCCTCGCTCCAGGCTGACCGGGGCTGGTTGACCAGCGCGAGGTAGGTCTCGGCAATCGCGGCGGGGTCGAGCAGGGAGTCGGGTGCGTCCGCAGGCTCTACCCGGCCCGGGTTGCGGATCGCCCCGTCGATGTTGACCCAGACGACATGGATGCCCTTCGGGTGCACCTCGCGCGACATCGACTGGGCAAGGCCGCGCTGCGCGAATTTGCCCATGGCGAAGCTCGCGGATTGCGGAAAGCCCTTCACCCCGGCCGAGGCCCCGGTGAAGAGGATCGTGCCGCGGGTGCCGTCCTGCGGCTCGCTTGCCAGCATCGCCCGCGCCGCCGCCTGCCCGACAAGAAAGGCGCCGAAGGCCGTCACCTCCAGCGCGCGACGCACCTCGCCCGCGTCAACCTCCGTGATCGGGCCGCGCACGCGAGCGGACGGATTGTAGATCACCACGCGCGGCGCCGCGCCCAGCGAAGCGAAGAGCGCGGTGACGGCGTCGGGATCGGACGCGTCGCAGGCAAGAACCTGTGCGCCGGTCTCTTTCGCAAGGTTTGCGAGCTTGCCCGTGTCGCGGGCGGCCAGCGCGATCCGGTAGCCTGCGGCATGGAACCGTCGGGCGAGGGCGGCCGACAGGCCGGGGCCTGCACCGACGATCAGGGCAAGGGGGGATTGCGGCTGTGTCATCCTGTCTGCTCCCGTTTTCCCAAGGCTGCGGCGGCGCGCGCGGAAAGTCAAAGCCTCAATGTAAATCCTATTGACATTGCGCCAGGCGATCGGCTAGCTCGACCTCATCACGACCCGGGACCCCCATGACCCTCGCGCCCCTTCTTGCCGCCCCCATCGCCGTTCAGGCCCATGCCTTTGCCGCCATGGCCGCCTTCGGCCTTGGCCTGATCCAGTTCGCCGCGCCCAAGGGCACGCTGCCGCACCGGACGCTTGGCTGGGTCTGGGTGGTCCTGATGACGCTGGTCGCGGGATCGTCGTTCCTTATCCACACGATCTGCAGCATCGGCGATTTCAGCCTGATCCACGGCCTGTCGATCTTCACGCTCGGCGTGCTGCCCGTGGGCGTCCTGCACGCCCGCCGCCACCGCGTGAAGCAGCATCGTTTCACCATGTCGGCCCTGTTCCTTGGCGCTCTTGTCATCGCGGGCGGTTTCACGCTGATCCCCGGGCGGATCATGCACGATGTGGCCTTCGGCACCCGCACGGCGCACGGAAGCTGCACGGGCTGACCCGCCGGTCCCCTGCTTGACTCCCCCGCCCTCACGGCAGAGCCTAGAGGAAAGGGGACATGGAATGCCGCACGATCACCACCACCATCACCATCATCACGCAGGCGAGGGCGGGGACCGCCGGGTCGCGCTGGCCATCGCGGTCAACGTGGTGCTGTCGGCGGCGCAGATCGTGGGGGGCGTTTTCGCCGGATCGGTCGCGCTGATCGCGGATGCGGTCCACAACCTGTCGGACGCGGCCGCCCTCGGCCTTGCTTTTGCCGCCCGCCGCATCGCCCGCCGACCGGCGGATGCGCGCATGACCTTTGGCTATGGCCGGGCCGAGGTCGTGGCGGCGCTGATCAATTACACCGCCCTCATCGTCATCTCGATCTGGCTGGCGGCCGAGGGCGTGATGCGCCTGATCCATCCGCCGGCGGTTCAGGGCTGGGTCGTCGTCTGGCTCGCGGGCCTCGCGCTTGTGATCAACGGCGGTACGGCGGCGCTGACCTTCGCGCTGTCGAAGGACAGCATGAACATCCGCGCGGCCTTCCTGCACAACCTTGGCGACGCGGCCACCTCGCTTGCCGTCATGGTCGCGGGGACGCTCATCATCCTTTACGACTGGCGGCTGATCGATCCGCTGGTGACGCTGGCTATTTCCGGCTGGATGCTGTGGCTCTGCGTGACCGAGATCGGGCCGGTGATCCGCATCCTGATGCTGGGCGCCCCGCCCGGCGTTCCCGCGGCCGAGGTGCTGGCGCGTATCTCCTCAATGGACGGGGTGGAGGATGTCCACCACCTGCACCTGTGGCAGATCGACGAGCACGAGACCTCGGTCGAGGCGCATCTGGTGCTGGGGGGCGATGCCGCCGAAGTGGCCGCGCGGGTGCGCACGATGCTGCTGCGCGACTTCCAGATCCACCACGCCACGCTGGCGATCGAGACCGAGGATACCCGCTGCCGCAACGCGCCCGATATCGGCTGCGCGGCCTGACCGATTTTTCGGCGAAAAATCGGACCTCAGCGCAGGTCGGCGGACGGGATCACCGGGAAGAACCGGCCCGAGGACCAGAGGCCGAACCAGCGTGTTCCCTCGTGCTCTTCCTCGGTGCCAAGTTCCACCAGCCGGTAAAAGCTCTTGCGGTCGATCAGGGCTTCAAGGTTGGCGCGGATCAGGACGTAGGGGCTGGGTTCGCCGGTCGCGGGATCGCGGATGACGCGGATCGGGTGATCGGGCCCCGCTACGGCGCTGTCGCCCACATGGGTCGTGAATGTCAGCACCTGATCCCGGCCCGTCCCTTCGGTCGTGAAATCCACGGCGACGAAGGGGGCGTCATCGACGGTGATGCCGACCTTTTCGACCGGGGTGACAAGGAAATACCTGTCCCCGTCCTTGCGCAGGATGTTCGAGAAGAGCTTCACCAGCGCCGGCCGCCCGATCGGCGTGCCAAGGTAGAACCACGTCCCGTCGCGGGCGATGCGCATGTCCAGATCGCCGCAAAACGGCGGGTTCCACAGGTGCACCGGCGCCGGCCCCCGCCCCTTTGCAACCACCCCGGCAGAGGCCGCCAGCCCCTCGGCCGAGGGCGTCACGCGCATTTGCGCCGAGTTGGGTTTTGCCATTTGTGCCCGCCGTGATACTTCGCTCTAATGAGGTGAATATAACGCGTGTAGGAGTGATGTCATGACCGATGCGGCGCGGCTGGTGGCCGAGATCGAGGGGCTTGGCGAAAAGCTCGCCGCGGCCCGCGCGTCGATCACACGGCGGTTCATCGGTCAGGAAAAGGTCGTCGATCTGGTTCTGTCGGCGCTGCTCTGCGGCGGCCATGGCCTGCTGATAGGCTTGCCGGGGCTGGGCAAGACCCGTCTGGTCGAGGCGCTGTCCACCGTGATGGGCCTTCAGGGCAGCCGGGTGCAGTTCACCCCCGACCTGATGCCGGCCGACATCCTTGGCTCGGAAGTGCTGGAGACGGCCCCCGACGGCACCCGCGCCTTCCGCTTCATCGAGGGGCCGGTGTTCTGCCAGCTTCTGATGGCCGACGAGATCAACCGTGCCAGCCCCCGCACGCAATCGGCGCTCTTGCAGGCGATGCAGGAGCGGCAGGTGACCATCGCGGGCAAGGCCCGGCCCCTTGGCCGCCCCTTCCACGTGCTGGCGACCCAGAACCCGCTGGAGCAGGAGGGGACATACCCGCTGCCCGAGGCGCAGCTTGACCGGTTCCTTGTGCAGATCGACGTGGACTATCCCGACCGCGCCACGGAAAGGGCGATCCTGCTGGCCACCACCGGGGCCGAGGAGGCTGAGGCGGAACAGGTCTTCACCGCGGACGACCTGCTGGCCGCCCAGCACCTTCTGCGCCGGATGCCGGTCGGGGATGGCGTGATGGATGTGATCCTTGATCTCGTGCGGGCTTGCCGTCCGGGCGAGGCCGAGGCGAGCGCGCGCGTGACCGACAGCGTGAGCTGGGGCCCCGGTCCGCGGGCAGCGCAGGCGCTGATGCTGACGGTGCGGGCGCGGGCGCTCTTGGACGGGCGGCTTGCGCCCTCGGCCGAAGACGTGCGCGCGCTGGCGCGGCCGGTCCTGTCGCACCGCATGGCGCTGAGCTTCGCGGCGCGGGCGCGGGGCGAATCCCTGGGCGACCTGATCGACGCCACCGCCACCCAGGTGACACGGATCGAGGCCGCCGCGTGAGCGAACCCGCCACCGCCCCCCATCTTCGCAGCCGGGCCGAGGCGCTGGCGGCCCCCCTGCCGCCGCTGCTGGCCGAGGCCGAGCGGCTCGCGCGGGCCGTGATGCTGGGCGCCCATGGTCGCCGCCGCGCGGGGATGGGCGACGAGTTCTGGCAGTATCGCCCGGCCCATGCGGGCGACGATGCCCGGGCGATCGACTGGCGCCGCTCGGCCCGGTCGGACGCGCATTTCGTCCGGGAAAAGGAATGGCAGGCGGCGCAGACCGTCGCGCTTTGGGTCGATCCGGGCCGGTCGATGGCGTTCTCGGGCGATCCCGGGCGACCGACCAAGGCCGACCGCGCCCGGCTTCTGGCGCTGGCTTTGACGGTGCTCTTGATCCGGGGGGGCGAGCGGGTAGGGCTGGCCGACGGTCGGGTGCGCCCGCGGCCGGGTCTGTCGCAGGCCGACCGGCTGGCCGAGGCCCTGGCGGCAGATACGCCCGACGCGCCGGACTATGCCGCCCCCGCGACCACGTTGCTTCCGCCGCACGGGCGGGCGGTCTTCCTGTCCGATTTCCTCGGCGATCCGGCGGGGATCGAAGCCGCCGTTTTGCGCGCGGCGGGGCAGGGCACGCGCGGGGTGCTTCTTCAGATCCTCGACCCGCAGGAAGAGGCCTTTCCCTTCGACGGGCGGACGATCTTCGAAAGCATGTCGGGCGCGCTGCGCCATGAGACGCTTCGGGCGGGCGATCTGCGCACGCGGTATCTGCAGCGGCTGGCCGAGCGCAAGGCGCTGCTCAACGATCTTGCCCGCGCTGCCGGATGGCAGGTCTTCTGCCACCACACCGACAGCCCGGCCGCTTCCGCGCTGCTTTGGCTTTATCAGGCGCTGGAGCGCCGCCGCTGATGTGGACGCTGGGGCCCATCGGCTTCACGACGCCCTGGCTTCTGCTGGGGCTGATCGCGCTGCCGGTGCTGTGGCTCATCCTGCGCGCCGTGCCGCCCGCCCCGATCCGGCGGCGTTTTCCGGGCGTGGCGCTTCTTCTGGGCCTGACCGACGAAAAGGCCGAGACCGAGCGGACGCCGTGGTGGCTGCTGCTGCTGCGGATGCTGGCGATTGCCGGGCTGATCGTGGCCTTTGCCGGGCCGGTCCTGCATCCCGACACGCGCCGGCCGGGAAGCGGGCCGCTTCTGGTCATCCTCGACGGCAGTTGGGCCAGCGCGCGCGACTGGCCCGCGCGGATCGATCAGGCCCGCACCGTTCTGACGGAGGCCTCGCGGGCCGGTCGGCCCGTCGCGGTCGTGTCGCTGACCAACCTGCCCGAGGGACGACTGCCGTTCCAGTCCGCCGACATCTGGAAAAGCCGCCTGCCGGGTCTTGCGCCGCTGCCGTGGTCGCCCGACCCCAAGGCGCTCGCGGGATGGGAGAAGGGCCTGTCCGGCCGGTTCGACACCTACTGGCTGTCGGACGGCCTCGACCACACGGGCCGGATGCCGCTTCTTGCCGCGCTCGAGGCGCATGGCACCGTCACCGTCTATGCCAGCCGGCATCCGGTCTTTGCCCTGCGTCCGCCTCTCTTCAACGCGGGCGCGGTCGATCTGACCGCCATCCGCCCCGAGAAGGGCCCGGCGACCAGCCTTCAGGTGATCGCGCGGGGGACCGATCCCAACGGCGTGCCCACGGACCTGTCGCGCGGCACGATCCGCTTTTCCGCTGGCGCGACCGAGGCAAAGCTGTCGCTCAACCTTCCGGCCGAGATGCGCAACCGCGTGACCGGATTCCGCATCGAAGGGGAACGCTCGGCCGGCGCGGTGAGCCTGACCGACGACCGGCTGAAGCGCCGCAAGGTGGCGCTGATCGCCGGCGCGCAGAACCAGGAGGGGCTGCAGCTTCTGTCGCCGCTGCACTATCTGCGCGAGGCCCTGACGCCCGATGCGCAGGTGATCGAGGGCAAGTTCGACGACCTGATGATGGCCAACCCGGACGTGGTGATCCTTGCCGATGTGGCGCATCTGCCCGCAGAGCAGGAAACCGCGCTGGAGGCCTGGGTCAGGAAGGGCGGCACGCTTTTGCGCTTTGCCGGGCCGAGGCTTGCGCAAAGCGACGTGAGCCGCACGAGCGAAGCGCCCCTGATGCCGGTGCGCCTGCGCGCGGGCGGGCGCGAGGTGGGCGGGGCGATGAGCTGGGGTCAGCCGAAACGGCTTGCCCCGTTCCCCGAGGGCTCGCCCTTCTTCGGCCTTGCGATCCCCGATGATGTGACGGTCCGCGAGCAGGTCCTTGCCGAACCCGACCCGACGCTGGCCGCGCGCACCGTCGCGAGCCTGGCCGATGGCACGCCGCTCGTCACGCGCAAGCGGCTGGGGCAGGGGCAGGTCGTGCTGTTCCACATCTCGGCAAATGCGGAATGGTCGTCGCTGCCCCTGTCGGGCCTTTTCGTGCAGATGCTCGACCGGCTTGCCGTGACGACCCGTCCCGAAGCCCCCACGGCGGCCGAACTGAAGGGCACGACGTGGCAGGCAAAGATCCTGCTGGATGCCTTCGGCGATCCGCATGGCGCGGGCGAGATGCCGGGGATCGCGGGGGCCGCGCTTGCGGCTTTTCATCCCGGCCCGGAGACGCCGCCCGGCCTTTATGCGGCGGGGGATCGTCGCGTGGCGTTGAACGTGATCGGCGCACGGACCGCGCTTGCGCCCGCCACATGGCCCGCCCGAATCCGGGTCGAGGGGCAGGCGGTCGCGCGTGAAAAACCGCTGAAGGGCTGGCTTCTTCTGCTGGCCTTCGCGCTCTTGATTGCCGATATCCTCGCCGCGCTCCTGCTGTCGGGGCGGCTGAGGGGGCCGCGCGCGGGGGCCGGGGTGGCGGTGATCCTTGCCGCGCTGGCCGTCGCGCAGCCGCAAGGCGCGCGGGCGGACGATGCCTTCGACCTGCGCGCGACGCATGGCGTGGTGCTGGCCCATGTGATGACCGGCGACGCGCAGGTGGACGCCATCGCGCAGGAGGGCCTTCTGGGCCTGTCGGAAGTCCTGACCGCGCGCACCTCGGTAGAGCCCGATCCCCCGATGGCGGTGAATCTCGAGACGGACGACATCTCGCTGTTCCCCTTCCTCTACTGGCCGATCACGGCGAACGAGCCGCTGCCGTCGGCCAAGGCCTATGCGAAGCTGAACGACTTCCTGCGCACCGGCGGCATGATCCTGTTCGACACCCGAGATGCCGACATCGCGACGGGCGGCTCGGTCACGCCCGCGGGGCGCCGGTTGCAGGAGATCGCTGCCGGACTTGACATTCCGCCCCTGCAACCGATCCCGCGCGACCATGTGCTGACCCGCAGCTTCTATCTGCTACAGGACTTTCCCGGCCGCTATGACGGCGGGCCGCTCTGGGTCGAGGCCGCGCCGCCCGACGCGGTGAAGGCGGCGGGGATGCCGTTTCGGGATCTCAACGATGGCGTCTCGCCCGTCGTGCTGGGCGGTAACGACTGGGCGGCGGCCTGGGCGGTGGATGGCAACGGCAACTTTCTCTACCCGGTCGGACGCGGCGCGGCCGGAGAGCGCCAGCGCGAGATCGCCTTCCGCTTCGGCATCAACCTCATCATGTATGTGCTGACCGGGAACTACAAATCCGATCAGGTCCACGTGCCGGCGCTGCTGCAGAGGCTGGGGCAATGACGGTCGCGGGCATCCTTTTCGATCCGTTCCTGCCCTGGCCCGTGCTGGCCGCGCTGGCCGGTCTCGCCCTGATGGGCGTGGCGCTCGCGCTGTGGCGCGGGCTGAGCGGCTGGGGGCTCCGGGGGCTCACGCTGGTGGTGATCCTGATCGCGCTGGCCAACCCGTCCTTGCAGCACGAGTTGCGCACGCCCCTGTCGAACATCGTCCTACTGGCCGTGGACCAGAGCGCGAGCCAGCGCCTGTCCGACCGCGCGGCGCAGACGGAGGCGGCGGTGAAGTCCGTCGAGGCGCAGGTGGCCGCGATGCCCAACACGGTGCTGCGCAAGGTGACGGTCGGCGATGCGGCGGGCGACGGCGGCACGCTGCTGATGGGGGCGCTGAAGCGCGCGATGGCCGAGGTGCCGCGCGACCGCATCGCGGGGGCGATCCTGGTCACCGACGGTCAGGTGCATGACATGGCCGCCACCCCCGACATGCCTGCGCCGGTGAACGTGCTGCTGACCGGGCATGCGAAGGACTGGGACCGGCGGCTGGTGATCTCCGCCGCCCCCGCCTTCGCCATCATCGGCGAGCCGGTGAAGCTTCGCCTGAGGATCGAGGATCAGGGCAACCCGCCGCCCGCCGCCGGCCACGAGGCGCAGGTTGCCGTCTCGGTCGATGGGGGCGCCGCGCAGACCTTTTCCGTGCCCGTCGGCCGCGATCTGGAACTGCCGGTGACGCTGCGCCACGGCGGGCTGAACGTGCTGGAATTCCAGACGCCCGCCCAGCCCGGCGAGTTGACCGACCGCAACAATTCCGCCGTCGTGCAGATCAACGGCGTGCGCGACCGGCTGCGCGTTCTGCTGGTCTCGGGCGAACCCTATGCCGGCGAACGGGTCTGGCGGAACCTCTTGAAATCCGACGCCTCGGTGGACCTCGTCCATTTCACCATCCTGCGCCCGCCGCAGAAGGAAGACGGCGTCCCGGTGAACCAGCTCGCGCTCATCGCCTTTCCCTCGCACGAACTGTTCGTGCAGAAGATCGACAAGTTCGACCTCATCATCTTCGACCGCTACCGCCGCCGCGGCATCCTGCCGACCGAATACCTCGATAACGTGCGCAAATACGTCGAGAAAGGCGGCGCCGTCCTGATCGAGGCGGGGCCGGAGTTCGGATCGGCGGACAGCCTTTACCGCTCGCCGCTTGCCCCGGTGATCCCGGTGAAGCCAAGCAGCCGGGTGATCGAACAAGGCTTCCGGCCCGCGATCACCACGCTGGGCGAGCGCCATCCCGTCACCGAGGGGCTGGAGGCCTATGCGCCCAAGGGCAAGGACGGCAAGCCCGGCTGGGGCCGCTGGTTCCGCCAGATCGACATGACCGCCGATCCGGGGTCCGAGGTCGTGATGTCCGGCGTTGAGGGCAAGCCGCTTCTTGTGCTGGCGCACGAGGCCAAGGGCCGCGTCGCCGTGCTGGCCTCGGATCAGGCCTGGCTCTGGAGCCGGGATTTCGAGGGCGGCGGGCCGCAGCTCGAACTTCTGCGGCGGCTTGCGCACTGGATGATGAAGGAACCCACGCTTGAGGAGGAGGCGCTGTCCGCCTCTGCCTCGGGGCAGGAGGTCACGATCACGCGCCGTTCGCTGACCGAGGCGAAACGGGAGGTGACCGTCACGGGGCCGGACGGCAAGGCCGTCACGCTGCCCATGAAAGAGGTTGCGCCGGGCCGCTATGTCGCGCAGTTCCATGCGCCGACGATCGGTCTTTACCGGCTGGTGCAGGACAAGCTGAAGGCGGTGGTCGGCGTCGGCCCCTCGGCGCCCAAGGAATTCGAGGAGACCATCGCCACCGCCAGCAAGCTTGCCCCGCTTGTCGCTGCCCACAAGGGCGGTGCGCTGCGGCTGGAAGACGGCGTGCCCGAGATCCGGCAAGTGCGGGCGGGCGCGCAGGCGGTCGGGCGCGGCTGGGTCGGGATCACCCCGCGCAATGCCTATGTCTCGACCGATGTGCGGGTAGAGCCGCTCTTGCCCGGCTGGGCGGTGCTTGTCATTGCCGCGCTGCTGGCGCTGGCCGCCTGGCTGATCGAGGGGCGCCGCCCGACCCGCGCCTGACCCCGCGACCGGGGCCCTGATCTCCGCCGCCCCTTCCCCGACAGCTTTCGCGGCAAGGGCCTGTTTTTTCTCGCTCTCCGTGCAAGATCGCTTGCGTCATTGCGGATATTGGTTATATTTTCTTACCAATGACGATGGAGGCGACGATGGACATGCCCGCGCCGAATGCGGCGATCCTTTCCCGCAAGGCGGATATCGTGTCGAAACTGCGGGCAGTTTTGCCAGAGGATGCCGTGATCGACGATGCGGCCGAAACGCGCGCCTATGAATGCGACGCGCTCTCGGCCTATCGCTGCCCGCCGCTGGCCGTTGTCCTTCCCCGGTCCACGGAGGAAGTCGCCGCCGCGCTGAAGATCTGCCATGCCGAGGGCGTGCCGGTCGTCCCGCGCGGCTCGGGCACCTCGCTGGCCGGGGGGGCGCTGCCGACGGCGGATTGCGTGATCCTTGGCGTCTCGCGCCTGAACCGCGTGCTTGAAACGGATTACGCCAACCGTTTCATCCGCGTGCAGTCGGGGCGCACCAACCTGTCGGTCACCGGCGCGGTGGAGGCGGATGGCTTCTTCTACGCCCCCGATCCCTCCAGCCAGCTTGCCTGCGCCATCGCGGGCAACGTGGCGATGAACTCGGGCGGGGCGCATTGCCTGAAATACGGGGTGACGACGAACAACCTTCTGGGTGTCACGCTGGTGATGATGGACGGCACCGTGGTCGAGATCGGCGGCGCGCATCTCGATGCGGGCGGGCTTGACCTGCTGGGCGTCATCTGCGGATCGGAGGGCCAGCTTGGCGTGGTCACCGAAGCCACCCTGCGCATCCTGCGCAAGCCCGAGGGCGCGCGGCCGGTGCTGATCGGCTTCAACTCGAACGAAGTCGCCGGGGAATGCGTCTCCGACATCATCAAGGCGGGCGTGCTGCCGGTGGCGATCGAGTTCATGGACCGCCCCTGCATCCGCGCGACCGAGGATTTCGCCCATGCCGGCTATCCCGATTGCGAGGCGCTCCTGATCGTCGAGGTCGAGGGATCGGCGGCGGAAATCGACGAGCAGCTGGGCCTCATCAAGCAGATCGCGATGAAGCACGACCCGGTGGAACTGCGCGAAAGCCGGTCCGAGGACGAATCGAAGAAGATCTGGCTGGGCCGCAAGTCGGCCTTCGGCGCGATGGGGCAGATCAACGATTACATGTGCCTAGACGGCACGATCCCGGTGTCGAGCCTTCCGTTCGTGCTGCGCCGGATCGGCGAGATGAGCCGGGACTACGGGCTGGACGTGGGCAACGTCTTCCACGCGGGCGACGGCAACATGCACCCGCTGATCCTTTACAATGCGAACAAGCCCGGCGACTTGCAGAAATGCGAGGCCTTCGGCGCCGATATCCTGAAGCTGTGCGTCGAGGTCGGCGGCTGCCTGACGGGCGAACATGGCGTGGGCATCGAAAAGCGCGACCTGATGGCCGTGCAATTCGCGCCCGACGATCTTGAGGCGCAGATGCGGGTGAAGGATGTCTTCGATCCGAAGTGGTTGCTGAACCCCGCGAAGGTCTTTCCGCTCGACGCCACGGCAAAGCGGCGCGCTGCCTGAGGCCACGCGGGGGGCCGTCTGCCCCCCGCACCCCCCGAGGATATTTCTGGACAGAAAATGAGGACGGTATGAGGCCCGCAGACGAAAGCGCTTTGGCCGGGGCGATCCGCGCGGCGACCGGCCCCCTGCATATCCGGGGCGGCGGGACGCGACCCGTGGGCCGGCCGGTGGCGGGCGAAGTGCTGGAGACGGGCGGCCTGACCGGGATCACGCTTTACGAGCCGGGTTCGCTGACCTTGGTCGCGCGCGCGGGCACGCCGCTGGCCGAGATCGAGGCGACGCTGGCGGCCGACGGGCAGCGCCTGCCGTTCGAGCCGCCGGACTGGGGCGGACTGCTGGGGGCCAAGGGCGCGTCCACCATCGGCGGAGTGGTGGCGGCCAATGCCTCGGGGCCGCGGCGCATCATGGCGGGGGCCTGCCGCGACAGCCTGATCGGGGTAAGGTTCGTCGATGGCACGGGCAGCGTGGTGAAGAACGGCGGGCGGGTGATGAAGAACGTCACCGGCTACGACCTTGTGAAGCTCTTGGCGGGAAGCTGGGGCACGCTGGGCGTTCTGACCGAGGTCAGCTTCAAGGTGCTGCCGATCCCGGAAAGCGCCGCCACGGTGATCCTGCGGGGGCAGGCGGCAGGGGCGGCGGTGCAGGCCATGGCGGCGGCGACCGGCTCGCCCTTCGAGGTGTCGGGCGCGGTCTGGGACGGCGACGACGTTCTTCTGCGGATCGAGGGGTTCAAGGATTCGGTCGCTTATCGCGCCGGCCGCCTGACCGGGCTTCTCGCCCCTTTCGGTGGGGTGGAAGTCGAAGAG
Organism: Paracoccaceae bacterium; assembly: GCA_028875855.1. Lineage (GTDB taxonomy): Bacteria > Pseudomonadota > Alphaproteobacteria > Rhodobacterales > Rhodobacteraceae > Solirhodobacter. The sequence goes on along the minus strand of JAGWVA010000030.1, from coordinate 34,088 downwards.
GGCCGCGCGACGGTCGATGCCCGCTGGGCCGCCCTGCGCGACGTGACGGCCCTTGGTGCCACGCCGGGCGATGTCTGGCGGCTGTCGGTGAAACCTTCGGACGCGCCGGGGATCATTGCGCACATGGGGGCGGAGGCGGTGCAGCTTGACTGGGCCGGCGGGCTGATCTGGGCGCGGGTGCCGCCGGGCACCGATTTGCGCGACCGGATCGGGGCGTTTGCGGGCCATGCCACGCTGATGCGGGCGTCACCCGAGGTGCGCGCGCGCATCGCGCCGTTCCAGCCGGAACCCGCGCCCCTGGCGGCCATCGCCGCCGGACTGCGCGCGAAATTCGACCCGCGCGGGATTCTCAATCCCGGGCTGATGGGCTGAGGAGCCGAGATGCAGACGAGTTTCACCGAAGACCAGTTGAAGGACCCCGGGATCGCGCGGTCCAACAAGATCCTGCGGACCTGCGTGCACTGCGGCTTTTGCACGGCGACCTGCCCGACCTATCAGGTGCTGGGCGACGAGCTGGACAGCCCGCGCGGCCGGATCTACCTCATCAAGGACATGCTGGAGAACAGCCGCATCCCGGATGCGAAGACAGTGGGCCACATCGATCGCTGCCTGTCTTGCCTGTCGTGCATGACGACCTGCCCTTCGGGCGTGGATTACATGCACCTCGTCGATCACGCCCGCGCCTACATCGAGGAGAAATATCGCCGTCCCGCATCCGAGCGCGCCCTGCGCTGGCTGCTTGCGCGGGTCATTCCCCATCCGACTCGGTTCCGGCTGGCGCTGCTGGGGGCCAAGATGGCCCGTCCCTTCGCGCGGCTGCTGCCCGATGCGCGGCTTCGCGCGATGGTCGCCATGGCGCCGAAGCAGATCCCGCCGGTCAGCGCGAATGACGCGCCGCAGGTCTTTCCCGCGATGGGCGAGCGCAAGATGCGGGTGGCCCTTCTGACGGGCTGCGCGCAGAAGGCGCTCAACACCGATATCAACGACGCCACCATCCGGCTTCTGCGCCGTCTGGGGTGCGAGGTGGTGGTGGCGCGCGGCATGGGCTGCTGCGGAGCACTGACGCATCACATGGGCAAGACCGACGAAAGCCATGTTTCGGCGGCGCGCAACATCCGCGCCTGGATGGCCGAGGCGCGCGGCGCGGGGCTGGATGCGGTGGTCATCAACACCTCGGGCTGCGGCACGACGGTGAAGGATTACGGCGTGATGTTCGAGGGCACGGCGCTGGCCGACGACGCGAAGGCGGTGTCGAAGATGGCCTGCGACATCTCGGAACTTCTTGTCCGGATCGGTCTGCCGGAACAGGCCGCGCGCGGGATGCGAGTCGCCTATCACGCGGCCTGCTCGCTTCAGCACGGCCAGCAGATCAAATCCGCCCCCAAGGATCTTCTGCGGCGCGTGGGCTTCGAGGTGGTCGAGCCCGAGAACGCCCATCTGTGCTGCGGATCGGCGGGGACCTACAACCTGCTGCAGCCGAAGATCTCGGGCGAGTTGAAGGCGCGCAAGGTCGCAACGCTGGAGGCGACCGCCCCCGATGTGATCGCCGCCGGCAATATCGGCTGCATGATGCAAATCGGCTCTGGCACCGGGGTGCCTGTCGTGCATACGGTAGAGCTGATCGACTGGGCGTTGGGCGGGCCGCAACCCCGTGCGCTTGCCGGAGAACAGTCATAGTTTTGCCGTAGGCCGGGGGTATCCGGGCCGAAACGGAGGAACCGATGCGTCAGGCCCTTGCCCTTGCCGCGGCGTTGCTGTCGGTCTGGGCCGGTCTGGCCCCGGCTGCGCGGGCCGATGCCACGCTGACCACGCTTGATACCCTTGATCAGAGTCGGGGGTGGGAGGCCGTGGGCCGGCTCAATCTTGGCGACCGCGGCTTTTGCACCGCGACGCTGATTGCCCCCGACAAGGTTCTGACCGCGGCCCATTGTCTCTATGACTCGGCGACGGGTCAGCGCTTTCCGGTGGACAAGCTGCAGTTCCTGGCCGACTGGCGGCTGGGTCGTGCCGCCGCCTATCGGTCGGTGCGGCGCGCGGTCACGCTGCCCGGATACAGTTATGACGCCCGCAACAAGCTTGACCGCGTGGCGCATGACCTTGCCCTTGTCGAGCTTGACCGCCCTATCCGCCAGCTGGCCATCCGGCCGATCGCCGTGGCGGGCGACGCGAAGGTGGGCGAGGCGGTGGGCGTCGTGTCCTATGCGCGCGACCGGGCGGATGCGCCTTCGCTGCAACGGGCCTGCCACGTGCTTGACCGGCAGGAGGGGCTGCTGGTGCTGGATTGCAGCATCGACTTCGGGTCTTCGGGGGCGCCGGTCTTCATCCTGCGCGGCACGGCGCCCGAGATCGTGTCGGTCATCTCGGCCAAGGCGATGGCGAATGGCAAGCGCGTGGCGCTTGGGGCCGAGATCGGTCGCCAGATCGCAAGTCTGAACGCGGAACTGGCGAGCGGCGACCGTCATCTGGTGCAGATTACGACGGCCGTGACGCCGGAGGCGGCGCCTGCCGCGACGGCCTATCCCGGCGCCAGCCCCGGCGCGAAATTCGTGCGCCCCTCCGCCCCTTGAACCGCTGATCGGGCCTTCCTACGTGTTTTTCACCGGGCGCCACAACGGGCCCGGGATCGCCGCCCGTCCCCCGGGGGAGGGCATCAGCACATCGCTCAATGGAGGATGATCCATGCGTAGTTTCGACTTTGCCCCGCTTTACCGTGCCACCGTCGGCTTCGACCGTCTTGCGGACCTGATGGACCGCGCGCTGACCGTGGATGCGGGCCAACCCACCTATCCGCCCTACAACATCGAGAAGACGGCCGAGAATGCCTATCGCATCTCGATCGCCGTGGCCGGGTTCACCGGGGATGAACTGGCCGTCGAGGTAAAGGAAAACACCCTTGTCGTTTCCGCCCGCAAGGCCGAGGACGAGCCGCAGAAAACCTATCTGCATCGCGGCATCGCGACCCGCGCCTTCGAGCGCCGCTTTGCGCTTGCGGATCATGTGAAGGTCACCGGCGCCCAGCATGTGGACGGGATGCTGCACATCGATCTTGTCCGCGAAACGCCCGAGGCGCTGAAGCCCCGCCGGATCGAGATCGCCCGCCCGACCGATATCGAGGCGAAGGCGGTAGAGGCGGTCGAGGCCTGATCGGTTGCCCCGAAGCTGACGAAGGGCGCGCCTCGGCGCGCCCTTTTGCATTGGGGGGCTCTGCCCCCTGGCGGTCGGTGCGCTGGTGAAAGGGTTGCGCCTGCCCCCGGGATATTTGTGCCAAAGTGAAAGGCGCTTTCTTTCTGGTCGAAATATCCCCGCCGGAGGCTCCCGCCCTTGCATCGGGGGCGCGCCGGCGGAAAGGTAGGGCCATGAGCGACACCACACCCGACCCCCGCCTGCGTCTTCGCGTCGTCTTCGGCGACGGTGCCATGATCGGCCCCGGAAAGGCCGATCTGCTGGCATTGATCCGCGAGACCGGATCGATCTCGGCCGCGGGGCGGGCGATGGGGATGAGCTACAAGCGCGCCTGGGGGCTGGTCGAGGAGATGAACGCGGCCTTTCGCGATCCGCTCGTGGCCAGCACGCGCGGTGGGGCGCAGGGCGGGGGGGCGCAACTGACCGGGGCCGGGGCGGCCGTGCTGGCCCATTACCGCGCCATCGAGGCGCGCGCCGCCGAGGCGGGGGCCGAGGATATCGCCGCGCTCCGCGCGATGCTGAGGGATATATCCGGCGGGAAATAGCGCTTGCCGAGTCGGAGGGGGCGCCATATGTTCGGCGGGAAATAACGCTTCGGAGGTCCCATGCATCCCCTGACCCGACGCGCCGCGCTGGCGCTTTTCGCGCTGACGATCGCAGGCGGCGCCGTGCCTGCACAGGCGGCCAAGATCACCGTCTTCGCCGCCGCCAGCCTGCGCACCGCGCTGGACAGGATTGCCGCCGACTGGAAGGCCGACACCGGCAACACCGCCGTCGTCGCCTACGCCGGCAGTTCCAAGCTTGCCCGGCAGATCGAGGAGGGCGCGCCGGCGGATCTTTTCATCTCGGCCAACGAGGGCTGGATGAACCGGCTTGAGAAGAAGGGCCTCATCGAAGCGAAAAGCCGCGAAGACCTGCTGGGCAACCGTCTTGTGCTGATCGCGCCCAAGGGCACGGCAAAGGTGGCGATCGGCAAGGGGTTCGATCTGGCGAAGCTTCTTGGTTCCGATCGCCTCGCGATGGCGATGGTCGATTCCGTGCCTGCGGGGATCTACGGCAAGGCCGCGCTGACATCGCTGGGCGTCTGGCCCTCGGTCAAGGGGCAGGTCGCGCAGGCGGACAACGTGCGCGCGGCGCTCGCGCTGGTTGCCACGCATGAGGCGCCCTATGGCATCACCTATGCGACCGATGCCGTAGCCGAACCGAGGGTCGAGGTCGTCGGCACCTTCCCCGCAGACAGTCATCCGCCGATCATCTATCCTGCCGCCGTGGTGAAGGGCGCGGGGGCCGGCGCGGGGGATTTCCTGCGCTACCTGTCCGGGCCGAAGGCGGTCGCGGCCTTCAAGGCGCAGGGGTTCACGGTCGTGAAGAAGTAACGCATGGCGGGACTGACGGCAGAGGAGGCGCAGGCGATCGCCCTGTCGCTCAAGGTGGCGCTGGTCGCGACGGCGGTCAGCCTGCCCTTTGCCGTGGCGATTGCCCATGTGCTGGCGCGGCGGAGCTTTCCGGGCAAGCAGGTGCTGAACGGTGTCGTGCATCTGCCGCTTGTGTTGCCGCCTGTGGTGACGGGCTACCTGCTGCTGCTGAGCTTCGGGCGGCACGCGCCTGTCGGGGCGTTTCTATACGATACGCTGGGCATTACCTTCATCTTTCGCTGGACCGGGGCGGCGCTGGCGGCGGGTGTCATGGGCTTTCCGCTGATGGTGCGCGCGATCCGGCTGGCGATCGAGGCGGTGGACCCGAAGCTGGAGCAGGCCGCAGCCACGCTTGGCGCTTCGCGGGTGGCGGTCTTCGCCACCGTGACGCTGCCCCTGATCCTGCCGGGGATCGTGGCGGGGGCGATCCTCGGCTTTGCCCGCGGCCTGTCGGAATTCGGCGCGACGATCACCTTCGTGTCGAACATCCCCGGCGAGACGCGCACCCTTCCGCTGGCGATCTATTCCGAATTGCAGATCCCCGGCGGGGATGCCGCCGCCCTCCGGCTCGTCGTCATATCGACCGTGCTGGCCATGGCCGCGCTGATCCTGTCCGAGATCGTGGGCACCCGCGTCGCGCGCCGGATTGCCGGCGCATGAGCCTTTCCGTCTCGATCAGTCATGCCTTCGCTGGCTTCGCGCTGAGGGCCGATTTCGAGACCACGGGGCTGACGGTCCTTTTCGGGCGGTCGGGATCGGGCAAGACGACCATCGTGAACGCGGTGGCGGGACTTCTGCGCCCGGATCGGGGGAGGATCGCGGTCGGCGGGCATGTGCTGTGCGATACCGCCGCGGGCGTCTGGCTGCCGCCGTATCGCCGCCGCGTGGGCTATGTGTTTCAGGAGGGGCGGCTTTTTCCCCACATGACGGTCCGGCAGAACCTGACCTATGGGCGCCGTTTCGGCCCCCGCGCCGCGCCCCTGCCGGATGTCGATGCCGTGGTCGAGATGCTGGGCATCGGCGCGCTGCTGACCCGCCGCCCCGGCGCCCTGTCGGGGGGCGAGAAGGCGCGGGTCGCCATCGGACGGGCGCTCCTGTCGGGGCCGGAGCTTCTGTTGATGGACGAGCCGCTGGCCGCGCTGGATGCGGCGCGCAAGGAAGAGATCCTGCCCTATCTCGAACGGCTGCGGGACGAGACGCGGGTGCCGATCCTTTACGTCAGCCACTCGGTGGCCGAGGTGGCGCGGCTGGCCACCACGGTCGTCTTGATTGAGGCAGGGCGCGTCGTGCAGGCGGGCCCGGCGGTCGAGGTGCTGGCCGATCCGGCTGCCGCCCATGCCATCGGGCTGGCCGAGGCCGGCGCGGTGATCGAGGCGCGCCTTGCCGCGCAGGAGGCCGACGGTCTGACCCGGCTTGCGACCTCGGCCGGGTCGCTGCTGCTGCCGCGGATCGCGGCACCAAAGGGCACGATCTTCCGCGTCCGCATCCATGCCAACGACGTGATCCTGTCGCGCGCGCGCCCCGAGGGGCTTTCCGCGCTCAACATCCTGCCCGGCACCATCGAGGCGATCCGGCTGGGCGAGGGGCCGGGGGCGCTGGTGCAGCTGCGCTCGGGGCACGACCTGATCCTTGCGCGGCTCACGCGGCGGTCGGTGGAGGCGCTCGGCCTTCAACCGGGAATGGCCTGTCATGCGGTGCTGAAGTCGGTCGCCGTGGGGCGTGGAGACGTGGGCGCGGCCTGAGGCCGGTGCATCACGCGCCTTCACCTCTGCGTATCCCCGGTTGCGCGCCGACGAGAAAACCGCACCTTCCCGCCATATCCCCTGTCGCCGCGCCGGAAAACCCGGCTATATCAGGGGGCAAACCAGTGCCGGAGGTCCGCCCGTGTTCCAGTCCTTCTTTCCGCGTCCGAAGCTTTTCTTCGGCTCCGCGCTTGTCTGGACGATCATCGCGGTGGCGGCATGGTACACGGTGGGGATCGGGCTGGGCGCGCGACTGGGCTTTCCGCCAGGCCCTGGCGAGGCGCATCCGATCATCGGGCTGGGCTATTTCATCACCCCGGATTTCCTGTGGTTCTATCTCTACTGCTTCGTGTGTTTCGCGCTGTTCTTCGGCGCCTGGGCGATCCTCGCGCCGCATCCCTACCAATGGTGGTCCATCGCCGGATCGGCGCTGATCATCTTCGTCGATTACTACCAGGTGCAGGTCTCGGTCGCGATCAACAACTGGCGGGGTCCGTTCTTCGACGCCGTGCAGCAGGCGCTGTCGGGCAAGCAGCAGGTCGGATCGGGCGAGTTCTACCGGCTTCTGATGATCTTTGCCGAAATCGCCTTTGTCGCCGTGGCGGTCTATGTGCTGACGCGGTTCTTCACCAGCCACTACGTGTTCCGCTGGCGCACCGCGATGAACGACTACTACACCGCCCGCTGGAACGAGGTGCGCCACATCGAGGGCGCCTCGCAGCGGATTCAGGAAGACACGATGCGCTTTGCCTCGATCGTCGAAGGGCTCGGCCTGTCGATGGTCGACTCGATCCTGACGCTGGTGGCCTTCCTGCCGGTGCTGGCGGCGCTTTCGGCCAATGTGCATGAACTGCCCATCATCGGCGCCGTGCCCGAGCCGCTGGTCGTCGCCGCGATCTTCTGGTCGCTGTTCGGAACGATCCTGCTGGCGCTTGCCGGGGTGCGGTTGCCCAGCCTCGAATTCTTCAACCAGAGGGTCGAGGCGGCCTATCGCAAGGAACTGGTCTATGGCGAGGATTTCGAGCACCGCGCCGATCCGGTGACGGTGCGCGAGCTGTTCGGGCAGGTGCGCAAGAGCTACTTCCGCCTTTACGCGCATTTCGTCTATTTCAACTTCTTCCGCAGCATGTATGGGCAGGCGGACAACATCTTCGCCATCACCATCCTGATCCCCACGGTCGCCGCGGGCAGGATCACCTTCGGGATCTTCCAGCAGATCCTCGGTGCCTTCGGGCAGGTGTCGAGCTCGTTCCAGTATCTCGTCTATTCGTGGTCCACGATCGTGGAACTGTTGTCGATCCACAAGCGCCTGCGCGCCTTCGAGGCGCAGTTCGCGGGTCTGCGCCAGGCGGCCATCGAGACAGAAGAAACCCCGGCGCTGTGAACGCCGGGGCGATTGCGGTGAACCGGGATGCGGTCGCCCGTCAAACCGACAGGCAGATGTATTTCATCTCGAGGTAATCCTCGATCCCGTGGTGGCTGCCCTCGCGGCCAAGGCCGGATTGCTTCACCCCGCCGAAGGGGGCGACCTCGGTCGAGATCAGGCCGGTGTTCACGCCCACCATCCCGTATTCCAGCGCTTCCTGCACCCGCGTGATGCGGCCGATGTCGCGGGCGTAGAAATAGGACGCCAGCCCGAAGATCGTGTCATTGGCAAGCCGGATCGCCTCTTCCTCCGTTTCGAAGCGGTAGAGCGGGGCGAGCGGGCCGAACGTTTCCTCGGTCGAGACCTTCATAGCGGGCTTCACGCCGGTGACGACGGTCGGTTCGAAGAACGTGCCGCCAAGCGCGTGCCGATGTCCGCCGGTGACGATCTTGCCGCCGCCGGCCAGCGCGTCGGCGATGTGATCCTCGACCTTCTTCACGGCGTCCTCGTTGATCAGCGGCCCGACATCCACGCCCTCGGTCAGCCCGTCGCCGACGTTGAGCTTCTGGACCGCCGCGGTCAGCTTCTCGGCAAACGCGTCATAGACCCCGGCCTGCACGTAGATGCGGTTGGCGCAGACACAGGTCTGGCCGTTGTTGCGATACTTGGAGATCATCGCGCCTTGCACGGCGGCATCGAGGTCCGCGTCGTCGAAGACGATGAAGGGCGCGTTGCCGCCCAGTTCCATCGAGCATTTCATCACCTGATCGGCCGCCTGCCGCAGCAGGATGCGCCCCACCTCGGTCGAGCCGGTGAAGGTGATCTTGCGCACGGTGGGGTTCTCGCAGAACTCCTTGCCGATGTCCGACGAATGGGTGGAGGGCAGCACCGAGAAGACGCCCTTGGGCACGCCGGCGCGTTCGGCCAGAACGGCCAGCGCCAGCGCCGACAGCGGCGTATCCTCGGCCGGTTTCGCCACGAAAGCGCAGCCCACCGCCAGCGCGGGGCCGCATTTGCGGGTGATCATCGCGTTGGGGAAGTTCCAGGGCGTGATCGAGCCTACAACGCCCACCGGCTGCTTGATGACCGTGATCCGCTTGTCGCGCTGGTGGCCGGGGATCGTCTCGCCATAGACGCGCTTGGCCTCTTCGGCGAACCACTCGATGAAGGACGCGCCATAGGCGATCTCGCCCTTCGCTTCGGCGACGGGCTTGCCCATCTCTGCGGTCAGGATGCGGGCAAGGTCGTCCTGATTCGCCATCATCAGGTCGAACCACTTGCGCAGGATGGCAGAGCGTTCCTTGCCGGTGCGGGCGGCCCATTCCTTCTGCGCGACCTCGGCCGCGGCGATGGCGCGGGCGGTCTCGGCCCGGCCGAGGTTCGCCACCTTGCAGATCACGTCGCCTCGTGCGGGGTTGGTGACCTCGAAGGTCGCGCCGTCGTCGGCATCGACCCATTCGCCCGCGACATAGGCCTTGGTCGCCAGAAGCGAGGGATCTTTGAGAAGCGAACGCAGATCGGTTACGGAATCGAGCATGGGGGCCTCCATGAATGTGCTGGCCTATGGAAACCACCCGAAGCGGGCATTGTCCAGCAACCCACCGAAGGATGCGCTCGCCCGGCGATTTTTCGTCGAAAAATCGCGCCCGCGCGTTATGTTGGCCGCCGGAGGACATCATGACCGATCTCGATCAAGCCTATGCCAACGGGGCCTTCATCCCCGGAGCCGACACCTACCCAATTCGCTGGGCCGCCGAAGCGGAAGCCTTCCGTGCCGCCCTTGGCCCGCGCGCGCGGCTGGGCCTGCCCTACGGTCCGGGGGAACGGCAATGGATCGACCTGTTCCTGCCCGAGACGCAGCCCGCGGGCCTCCTGGTCTTCATCCATGGCGGCTACTGGAAAGCATTCTCGCCGCGCGCGTTCTCGCATCTCGCGCAGGGGGCGCTGGACGGGGGATGGGCGGTGGCGATGCCCTCCTACACGCTTGCGCCCGAGGCCCGCATCGCCGCGATGACGACCGAGATCGCTGCCGCCATCGCCACCGCCGCGGCAGAGGTCGCGGGCCCCATCGTGGTCACGGGGCATTCCGCGGGCGGCCATCTGACCGCGCGGATGTGCTGCACCGATGGCACCCTGCCGCCCGAGGTTGCGTCCCGCCTCACGCGGGCCGTGCCGATCTCGGCGCTGTCGGACCTGCGGCCGCTGATGCGCACCGAGATGAACGACATCCTGAAGATCGACGCGGCCGAAGCGGCGACCGAAAGCCCCGTGCTTCTTCCCCGCCGCGAGGGGACGGATGTGACCGTCTGGGTCGGCGGCGCGGAACGCCCTGCCTTCCTCGATCAGTCGCGCTGGCTTGCCGATGCGTGGGGATGCCCGCTGGTGATCGCGCCGCGCCTGCATCACTTCAACGTCATCGATGACCTTACCCGTCCGGATTCCCGGTTGATCGAGACGCTTCTGCGGCCGGCCTAGCCGAAACGCGCGGCCCAGGTGGGTTGCAGGTCGCCCGGCCGCGCGCGGGCGTGATGGACCGCGCGCGCGATGGCGCGGGCAAGGCAGGTCGCCGCCGCATGGCCCAGCAGGAAGGCATCCACCTCCGGCGCGGGAAGCGGCCGCGCCCCGGTCGCGGCGGCAAAGACCAGATCGCCGTCGAAGGGCGTGTGGCTCGGCACGATCGCGCGCGCCATCCCGTCCTGCGCCGCGGTCGCCATGCGCGTGGCCTGCGCCTGGCTGAGCTGCGCATCGGTCGCGACGATGGCGATCGTCGTCGCCTCGCCCAGCCGCTTGCCGGGGTGCGGTTCGGCGTCGGGCGTGAACTTCGTCGCATGCCCCCGCCCGCCGAATTCCCCCGCCAGTTCCCACGGCGCGGCCCAGAACGCCGGGCCATCGCCCACGGTGACCGAGCCAAGCGCATTCACCGCGACCAGCGCGCCGACGGTGATCCCGTTTGCCAGCACGACCGAGGCCGAGCCCAGCCCGCCTTTCAGATTGGCCGTCGTCGCCCCCGTCCCGGCCCCCGCGGTGCCAAGGGCGAAGTCCTCCGCCGCCGACTCCAGCGCCCTGCGGCCAAGCGCGCGATAGGGGTTGTCGTCCCAGGCCTTGTCGCCGCCGTTGGTCAGGTCGAACAGGATCGCCCCCGGCACGATCGGCACCCGCTGGTCGCCCACGACAAAGCCGCGGCCCATCGCGCGCAGACCGTCCGTCACGCCCGAGGCGGCATCGAGACCGAAGGCCGACCCGCCCGACAGCACCAGCGCATCCACCTCCTGCACCAGCCGGTCGGGGGCCAGCAGGTCCGTCTCGCGCGTGCCGGGCGCGCCGCCCATGACGTTGACCGCCGCAACGAAGGGGCGGTCCGCCACCAGCACCGTCGCACCCGACCGCAGCCGGTGATCCTCGGCATTGCCGACGCGCAGGCCGGCCACATCGGTAATCAGGTTCCTCGGTCCCGGCGTCACGCTGCCTGCCCTTTCACTTTGGCCCAAATATCCCGGGGGTAGGCCCCGGTCCGCCCGCTCAGATGCAGCGCCCGCCATCGACCTCAAGCGCCACGCCGGTGATCATGGACGCCTCGGGCGAACACAGGAAGACCGCGGCCGCCCCCATGTCCTGCGGCGTCGAAAAGCGGCCGAGCGGGATCGTCGCAAGGAACTTCGCCCGCATCTCGGGCGTGTCCTCGCCCATGAAGCTTTTCAGAAGCGGCGTCTCGCCCGCCACGGGGCAGAGCGCGTTGACCCGGATGCCGGTCGGGGCAAGCTCCACCGCCATCGACTTCGTCGCCGTGATCATCCAGCCCTTCGAGGCATTGTACCACGTCAGCCGCGGCCGCGGGCTGAGCCCGGCGGTCGAGGCGATGTTGAGGATCGCGCCGCGCCCCGCCGATTTCATGCCCTGCACGAAATGCCGCGCGGTCAGGAACACGGATTTGGCGTTCACCGCCAGCACGCGGTCAAAGTCTTCTTCGGTCACCGCATCCATCGGCATCGGCAGATGCGTGACGCCCGCGTTGTTCACCAGGATGTCGGGCGTGCCGAAGGCTTTGCGCGCGGCCTCTGCCATGGCCCGGACCGAGGCATCCCGCGCCACGTCCACCTCCTGCGCGATGCCGCCGATCTCGCGCGCCACGGCCTCTGCCGCGTCCCTGCGGATGTCGGCGACCATCACCCGGGCGCCTTCGGCCGCAAAGGCGCGCGCGATGCCCGCCCCGAAGCCCGAGCCGCCGCCCGTCACGATCGCTGTCTTGCCCTCAAGCCTCATCTCGCCCTCCCTTGCCGTCCCGAGCCGCGATTTTTCGTCGAAAAATCGCCCGCTTCAACCATGATGCGCCGCGACCGTCTTCAATACCGAAAAGCCGTAGAGCGCCTCGAACCCCTTTTCCCGGCCATGGCCGGATTTGCCGACCCCGCCGAAGGGCAGTTCCACCCCGCCGCCCGCGCCGTAATTGTTCAGGAACACCTGCCCCGCGCGGAGCCTGCGCGCCATGCGCAGGGCGCGGCTGCCGTTCTCGGTCCAGCAACTGGCCACCAGCCCGTAGCCCGTGCCGTTCGCAATGGCTATGGCCTCATCCTCGTCTGCGAAGGGGATCACGACCTGTGCGGGGCCGAAGATTTCGTCCTGCGCCAGCCGGTGGTCAGGGCGCACATCGGCCAGAAGCGCGGGGGCGACGTAGTGCCCGCCCGAAGGCGCATCGGCCACCACCGCGCCACGCGCCGCCACCGTCAGATCGCCGGAAAGGGCCAGGAAGCCCTCCACGATCTCTTTCTGGCGGGCCGAGATCAGCGGCCCCACATCCAGATCGGCCAATGCCGGCCCCACCTTCAGCGCGCCGTAGCGGGCGGCCATCCGCTCCACCACCTCGGCATAGCGCGACCGCTCGACCAGAATGCGGGAGGAGGCCGAGCAGGTCTGGCCCGCGTTCTGGATGCCCGCGTTCACGAGGAACGGCAGGGCCTTGTCCAGATCGGCATCGGCAAAGACCACCTGCGGGGATTTCCCGCCCAGTTCCAGCGTGACCGGCACCACGTTGCGCGCCGCCGCCGCCTGCACGAGTTCGCCCACCGCGACCGAGCCGGTGAACGACAGGTGCCGCACGCCCGGATGGGCCGACAGCGCCGCACCCGCTTCCTCGCCCAGACCCGGCACCACGTTCAGCGCGCCGGGGGGCAGGCCCGCCTCTTCGGCCAGCCGCGCGAAGGCCAGCGCGGTCAGGCAGGCCTCTTCCGCCGGTTTCAGCACGCAGGCATTCCCCATCGCAAGCGCCGCGCCGACCGACCGGCCGATGATCTGCATCGGGTAGTTCCACGGCACGATATGGCCCGTCACGCCGTGCGGCTCGCGCAGGGTGTAAACCGTGTAGCCATCGAGATAGGGGATCGTCTCGCCCATCACCTTGTCGGCGGCGCCCGCGTAGAATTCCATGTAGCGCGCCAGCGCCAGCGCATCGGCGCGCGCCTGTTTCAGCGGCTTGCCGACGTCGGTCGCCTCCAGCACCGCCAGATCCTCGGCGCGCGCCAAGACCAGTTGGCCGATCCTGGCAAGGATGCGGCCGCGCTCTGTGGCCGTCATCCGGCCCCAGGGGCCGCTCAGCGCCGCCTCGGCCGCCGCGACCGCCGCGTCCACATCGGCCGCCGTGCCACGGGCGATGGCGCCGATCACTTCGCCGGTCGAGGGATTTTCCAGCGGCAGGTCCGCCGGCGCCGCGATCCAGCGCCCGCCGATCAGCATCTCGGTCGGGTCAAACCACAGTCTGTCGATCGGCATCTGCATCCTCCATCCAGTCGGCGGGCAGCCGCGGCGTCGCGGCCACAAGGGTTTTCGTGTAGGGGTGGGCGGGCGCGTCGAAGACGCGCGGCGTGGCGCCTTCCTCGACGATCTCGCCCGCCTGCATGACAAGAACGCGGTCGGTGATCGCGCGCACGACGCCAAGATCGTGGCTGATGAACAGGTAGGCCAGCCCGTGACGCGCCTGAAGATCGGCCAGAAGGTCCAGCACCTGCGCCCGCACCCGCACGTCAAGCGCCGAGACCGCCTCGTCCAGCACGATCAGCTTCGGCCGCAGGATCAGCGCGCGGGCGATGGCGATGCGCTGGCGCTGGCCGCCCGAGAATTCATGGATGAACTTCCGGCCGTCTTTCGCGGACAGCCCCACTTCCTCGAGCGCGGCGGCGACCCGCGTGGGCACGTCGCCGGGCGGCTCGGGCAGCAGGTGCAGCGGCTCGGCCACCGCGCGGTCCACCCGCCAGCGGGGGTTGAAGCTGCCGTAGGGGTCCTGAAACACCGCCTGCATCTTTGCGCGCATGGTGCGGTGCATGTGATGGCCTGCGCGGACCTCTTCGCCGCCCAGCCGGATCGCGCCGCCCTGTAACACGTCAAGCCCGAGGATCGCGCGGGCGAGCGTCGATTTCCCGCAGCCGGATTCCCCCACAAGGCCAAGGCTTTCGCCTTCGTGAAGCGTGAAACTCACCCCTTTCACCGCGCGGAACCGGGGCGGGCGGGCGAAGGGATGCGGGCGGGGCAGGGGATAGCTGCGGTCGGCCTGCGTCACCTCCAGCAAGGGTTTTTCGGTCCGGGTGGTCTGGCGGCTGGGCTGGTGGCCGGAGGCGGCGAAAAGGGCGCGGGTGTAAGCCTCGCGCCGGGTGCGAAACAGCGCCTCGGTTCGCCCCGCCTCGACGATCCGGCCGGCTTGCATCACCGCCACATGGTCGGCCATGCCCGCCACCACGGCCAGATCGTGGGTGATGAGCATGAGGCCCATCCGTTCTTCGGCCACAAGGTCCCGCAGCAGATCGAGGATCTGGGCCTGCGTCGTCACATCGAGCGCGGTCGTGGGTTCGTCCGCGATCAAGAGCTTCGGCCTGAGCGCGACGGCCATGGCGATGCAGACGCGCTGGCGCTGGCCGCCCGACAGCTCGTGGGGGAAGCGGTCCAGCGGGAAGCGGTCGGCGAACAGGCCCACCCGGTCGAGCCGGGCGCGGGCCACCCGCAGCGCCTCGCCCCGACTGGCCGCGCCATGGATCACCAAAGTCTCGGCCACCTGATCTCCGATGGTCTTCACCGGGTTCAGCGCGGTCATCGGCTCCTGAAAGATCATGCCGATCTCGCGGCCGCGCAGCGCGCACATCTGCCGCTCGGGCAGGGCCAGAAGGTCCGCCCCGCCCATCGTGGCCCGCCCCCCGGCCACCGCGCCCTGCGGCAGAAGCTGCATCAACGCGAGCGAGGTCATCGACTTGCCCGACCCGCTTTCGCCCACCAGCCCGAAGACCTCGCCCGCCGCCATGTCGAAGGACACGCCCGACAGGATCGGCAGGCCGTGGATCGAGACAGAGAGATCGCGGACCGAAAGCAAGGTCATGCCGGACGCCTCAGCCTTGGGTCCAGCAGATCGCGCAGCCCGTCGCCCAGCAGGTTCAGCCCCAGCACGGTCAGCACGATGACAAGGCCCGGAAAGATCGCCAGATGCGGGGCGAAGGCGAACATCGTCTGGCTGTCGGCCAGCATCCGGCCCCAGCTTGGCGTGGGCGGCTGCGCGCCAAGGCCCACGTAGCTCAGCCCCGCCTCGGCCAGAATGCCAAGGCTGAACTGGATGGTGCCCTGCACGATCAAGAGGTTCGCCACATTGGGCAGGACATGTTCCACCGAGATCCGAAGCGGCCGCTTGCCCGCCACCTGCGCGGCGCGGATGTAATCGAGAGTCCACAGGCTGATCGCGCCGGCGCGGGTGACGCGGGCGAAGACGGGGATGTTGAAGATGCCGATGGCAAGGATCGCGTTCAGCGCCGAGGGCCCGAAGACCGAGGTGATGAGGATCGCCGTGACGATCGCCGGGAAGGCGAAGACAAGATCGCTGCCGCGCTGGATGATCTCGTCCACCCAGCGGCCCCGGTTGGCGGCGGCCCAAAGACCCAGCGGCACGCCGCCCGCGATGCCGATCGCCACCGCGACGATGGCGACCATGATCGACGTCCGCGCGCCCACCATGAGCTGCGCCGCCACGTCGCGGCCGAACTGGTCGGTGCCCAGCCAGTGCACCGGCCCCGGCGGTTTCAGCCGGGCGGCGATGTCCATCGCGGCATAGGGGTAGGGCGTCCAGACGAAGGAGATCAGCGCAAGGGCAAGGAAGCTGCCTGCCAGCACCGCGCCAAGGATCAGACTGCCGCGATGCCTCATGCCGGGCGCCTCAGCCTTGGGTCGATCAGGGCATAGGCGACCTCGACCGCGAAATTCACCACGATCACGGCGGCGACCAGCAGCATGACGACCGACTGCACCACGATCAGGTCGCGCTGCGTGATCCCCTGGAAGATCAGGCGGCCAAGACCGGGAAGGTAGAACACGTTCTCGATGATGATGCCGCCCGCGAGCAGGAAGGAGAACTGCAGCCCGAGGATCGTCAGCACCGGGATCAGCGCATTGCGCACCCCGTGGCGCCGCGTGGCCTGCCCCCGGCTCAGCCCCTTGGCGCGGGCGGTGCGGATGAAATCCTGCCCCAGCGTCTCGATCAGGGCAGAGCGCATGACACGCGCAAGGATCGCGGCCTGCGGCAGCGCAAGCGAGATCGCGGGAAGGGTGAGGGACTTGAAGACCGCCCATGGCCCCGCCTGCCACCCGGCAAAGCCACCCGCCGGAAGCCAGTGCAGGCGCAGCGCGACGAACAGGACAAGCAGCATGGCGAACCAGAAATTCGGCACGGCGATGCCGAACTGCGTCACTCCCATGACCGCCAGATCGCCCGCCCGCCCCCGCCTGGCGGCGGCAAAGATCCCGGCGGGAAGGGCCAAGAGGGTCGAGAGCAGCAGCGCATAGATCGTCAGCGGGACCGAGACCTGCAACCGCTCGGCTACCAGACCCGCGACCGGCACCCGGTAGGTGTAGGACATGCCCAGATCGCCATGCAGCATCCCCGCCACCCAATGCAGGTAGCGCAGCGGCAACGGACCGTTCAGCCCAAGCGCCTCGCGCAGATGGGCAACCGACTCGGGCGTGGCGTTCAGACCCATCATGAAGGTGGCCGGATCGCCGGGGATCACCTGAACCACGGCAAAGATCACCACGCTCGCCACGATCAGGCTGAGCATGAGCGACCCCAGACGCGACAGCAGAAAGCCCAGCATCCCTCCCCCCTTTCCGGGCCGAGCCTATGCGCAAGGCCGGGGGCGGTCCAGTCGGCATCGCGTGGCAGCACGGGGACTTGTGCCGTGGCGCACCTTGCGGGGGTGGACCTTGCTGTCCGAGAGAATATGTTGCCCGTCAAATGACAGGCATGGCCCGCGGCGCGACGCCGGCCATATGAGGTTTCCGATGGATCGACCGATGGATGCGGCGGGCCTGCGCCCGCAGAACGAGGGAAAGCGCGCGGAGCTGCCAAACGGCCTTCCCGCGCCGCGGCGCTATTTCGCATGGGCAACCGTCATCGTCGGCCTGACGCTTGCCGTTCTCGACGGAACCATCGCGAATGTCGCCCTGCCCACCATCGCGCAGGAGTTCAACGCCCCGGCCTCGGCCTCGATCTGGATCGTGAACGGCTATCAGCTTGCCATCGCGATGATCCTGCTGCCGCTGTCGAGCCTTGGCGAGAAGTTCGGCTATCGCTGGGTCTATCTGATCGGGATCGCGCTGTTCACCTTCGCCTCGATCTTCTGCGTCGCCGCCCCCGGGCTGAACGCGCTGACGGTCGCGCGGATCGTTCAGGGTCTTGGGGCCGCAGGGCTGATGAGCACGAACGCCGCCGTCCTGCGCTACATCGTCCCCAAGGAGAAGTTCGGCGGCGCCATCGGGATCAACGCGCTTGTCGTGGCCTCCTCGGCCACGGCCGGGCCGGCCATCGCGGGCTTCATCCTGTCCGTGGCGAACTGGCGGTGGCTGTTCGCGCTGAACATACCGCTGGGCCTTCTGACCATCGCGCTGGGCTGGCGCAGCCTGCCCGAAAGCCACCGGACCGATCATCCGTTCGACTGGCTGAGCGCGCTTTATTCCGCGGCGGCGATCGGGCTGCTGATCACCACGATCGACTCCATCGGTCATGACCTCGGCTGGGCGGTCACCCTGCCGCAAGGCGTTCTCATGGTGCTGGCGGCCATGGCCCTTTTGCGCCGGTCGCGCCGGTCCGCGCGGCCCATGCTGCCGCTCGATCTGCTGGAACGGCCGGTGTTCAGCCTGTCCGTCCTGGCCTCGATCGCGGCGTTCTCGGCGCAGATGCTGGCCTTCGTCGCGCTGCCGTTCACGTTCCAGATGGTCAACGGCTTCCCCCCCGCACAGATGGGCCTGCTGATGATGCCCTGGCCGCTGGCGCTTGCCTTTGCCGCACCGATTGCCGGGCGGCTCGCGGACAAGCATTCGCCGGCCATCCTCGGGGGGATCGGCCTCGTGCTGCTGACGGTGGGGCTGCTTGCGCTCGGGTTCCTGCCCAAGCATCCCGCGACATGGGATATCGCATGGCGCATGGCCTTGTGCGGTCTGGGCTTCGGCATGTTCCAGTCGCCCAACAACCGTATCCTGATCGGATCGGCCCCCCTGCATCGCAGCGGTGCGGCGAACGGGATGCTGGGCACGGCGCGGCTGACGGGGCAGTCCATCGGCGCGGCGCTGGTCGCGCTGCTTCTGGCGCAGTTCGGCATCCTGGGCGCGATCTCGGCGCAGTTCGTGGGTGCAGCGCTCGCCGGAGCCGCGGCCGTCATCAGCCTGACTCGCCTTGCCGTCTGACCGCCGGGCTGCCCAAAATCCGGGCGCGCATTGATTGCAGTCAACAAAAAGCCGTGCGCCGAAGATATTCCGCGCCGGTAATGCTTGCCGTAGGGTGGTGGAGAGACTAGGTAGCCCTCCACCGTATTTGAGGTTGCGCAATGATCAATCAGATCACCGAATCCAGCCCTGCCGCGAAGAGCGATCAGCCCACGTCGGTTGCCATGCTCGCCCATGCCGAGCGGACGACCGAGTTTCTGAAGGCCCTGTCGCATCCCGCCCGCCTGGTCATTCTTTGCCGTCTGGCAGAAGGCCCGATGGCGGTCGGCGAGCTTGAAGAGTTCCTGCAACTGCCGCAATCGGCGGTGTCCAAGCAACTCGCCCGCCTGCGGGAAGACGATCTGGTCGATTGCACGCGCGATGGCCGGTCGATCACCTATTCGTTGAAAGAGGACAAGGCCCGCCGGATCATCTCGGTGCTCTACGAAGAGTTCTGCGACTGACCCGACGGCGGCGTTCAGGCGGTGTGCTTGATTACGAAGCTGTAGATTCCGCCCGCCTCGCCCGACGAGACAAGCTCGTTTCCGGTGGTGCGGCAGAAGGCTTCGAAATCCTTCACCGCGCCCGGATCGGTGGCGAGCACTTCCAGCGTCGCGCCCGTGGGCATGTCCTTCAGCGCCTTTTTCGTGCGCAGGATCGGCAGGGGGCAGTTCAGCCCTTTTGCGTCAAGAACCTGGTCGGCCATTTACGTTCCTTTCTTCACGTTCGTCAGATGTAAAGGTTGATGTCGCTGCGGGTGGCGACATCCACCCATGAGGCTGCGCCGCCCAGAACGGGGCCGTCGATCATGTCCTCTTTCTTGTATTCGAAGAGGTCCATGGTCATCTGGCAGGCGATCATCTTCACGTCCGCCTCAATGGCCAGTTCGCGCAGTTCCTCGATCGAGGCCACGCCCTTCTTCTTGATCATGTTCTTCATCATGTTCGTGGTCAGCGCCGTGGCGCCCGGCAGGGCCGCAAGGATGTTCGGCATCGCCATGTGCCCGCCGCCCATCGGCATTTCCATCGCCGCGTTGCCCAGCGGGTTGACCTTCAGATCCAGATCCTTCTTCAGCAGCGTCAGGCCGTAGAAGGTGAAGAACATCGTCACGTCGAGCCCCATCGCCGCGGCGGTGGTCGCAAGGATGAAGGGCGGGTAGGCCCAGTCCAGCGTCCCCTTGGTGACGATGATCGACATCGACTTTTCGTTGGTATCTCCGCTCATCGCGCTCTCCTTTCCGGCGGTGCCGGTCGTCCTTGTGCGTCCGTGCCCGGCGACGGGGGCCGCCGGTATCCGTCATGCCGTCCGGCCCGCCCCGGGCGCGCGCGGCTCAGGCGCAGCCGGCGAAATTGTCCGCCGCCATCTTCGCCTCGTAGGGGCCCGCGACATCCGTGCCCTTGATCAGCGTGCCGACGTCGCCCGTGGGCTTCACCTTCACCATCCAGCCCTGCCCGTAGGGGTCCGAGTTGGCGAGCTTCGGCTCGCCCGTCAGCGTGTCGTTCACGGCGACGATCTCAGCCTCGAAGCCAAGCTTGGCGGGGCCGACCCATTTGCCGCTTTCCACGGTGGCGACGGACTTGCCCGCGCCGATCGTCTTGCCCGGCTTCTTGGCGGTGAAGGCGACCAGCTGGCCAGCCATGCCGGTCGCGATCATCGTCATGCCGACGGTGTAGGTGCCGTCCCCTTCGGGGCGATACCAAAGGTTGTTCTCGACGTCGTAAAGCAGATCGTCGGGAAGGTTACAGCCGCGGACCACTGCCATCTTGGGGCTCCTTCAAAGGGCTTCGGTTTTCAACTCGGCCTGCTCGCCCTGCCGGATGGGGCGCGACGAACAGCAGAAGTCGCCCAGACCGTCCGCGACCAGCTTGCCCTCGACGAACAGGGCAAGGTGGCGCAGGACCATGGCGCCAAGGCGAATGTTTCGCGGGGCATCTTCCCCGGTGGGGGAGAGCCGGATCAGGTTGTGGTGATAGACCAGTTCCCGGCAGGTCTCGCGGCAGGCGTTGAAGCTCGGGTTGCCGCGGGCTGCCTGACGGTGCTGGGCAAGCAGGCGGAACCCTTCGGAAAGCTCCGCCGTCGGGGTCTGCCCCTTGCCGATGAGCCAGGCGTCCAGCACGTCCTCGCCCATCGCAAGCAGTTCATCGGCCAGCGCCGGGGCGCTGGCGGCAAGCGCCTCGGTCGGGGCGCCGATGATCCGGTCCGTCCGGTCCGTGATCTCTTCTATCGACCGGCGGGGGCGATGGGTCATGCCAGCCCCTTCTCCTTCAGCAGCGGCCGCGCGTCCGAGAAGTTCTCTTGTACGGCGACCTTGTTCGGGGACAGCCCGAGCGCCATCCCCAGAAGTTGCGTGAAGTAGAGTATCTTCACATGCGTTTTTCTTCCCATAACTTTTTCGGCACGTATTTGATGCATCTCAAGCCCGGTGTGACATGTCGGGCATTCCGTCGCGATGACATCGGCCCCGCAGGCCTCGGCCGTGGTCAGGATGTTCAGCACGAGCTTCGTCGAGGTGTCGCTGTCCGACAGCGAATGCGCCCCGCCGCAGCACGCGGTCTTGAGCGGGAAGTCCACGTTCTGCGCGCCGGCCGCCGCCAGGATATCATCCATGAAATGCGGCTTCGCCGTCGACTCGCTGCCCGGCCCCTTGTCCTTTTCGGGGAAGATGTGGCGGGGGCGGGTGTACATGCAGCCGTAGTAGTTCGCGACCTTCAGGCCCTTCAGCGAATTCTTCACCCGCCGGGCGATCTCTTCCTCGCCTACGGCATGTTTCAGCCAGTCGAGCGCGTGGATCGTCTCGACCTTGCCGGGCTCGTAGGTCTTGTGGCCCGCCTTCTGCGACAGCCGGTCGTTCACCTCGACCGATTTCGCATCATGCGACAGATCGTATTCGGCCTTCTTGAGGTTGTGATAGCAGCCGTTGCAGGGCGCCATCACGGTGTCGAAGCCCATCTCTTCGGTGATCGAGAGGTTGCGGGCCGACAGGTAGGTCTGGATCTTCGGGTCGATGTTCTTCACTTCCATCGCGCCGCAGCAGTTCCAGTTGTCGATCTCGACCAGATCGAGGCCAAGCTCCTTGCCCACCGCCTTGGTCGAGGCGTTGTAGGCGTGGCCCGAGCTTTCCAGCGCGCAGCCGGGATAGTAGGCGACCTTCTTGTATTTCTGCTCACCCATCACTCAGCCCCCTCCTTCAGCCCCAGAGCCTTGCGGTTGGCGGCTTCCACTTCGTGAACGTATTCCTCGATCGCCTTGCGCGCGCGGCCCCAGCCCTTGGTCTTGGGCCGGAACACCTGCATCAGGCCCAGCCGGATCAGGTAGAAGACCGGGAAGCGCTTGATCAGTCCAAGGATCATGGACTCAAGCCACGGCTGGCGCAGCGGCTGGCCGGTGTCTTTGAGGAAGTTGCGCAGGACAAGGCTGTCCTCGATCTTGCCGGTCTCGAACACCTGGGACGAAAAGCCCTCGTCGAAGATCATCGACGGGCTTTTCGGCGTATGGCCCTTCAGCTCCAGCCAATGCGCGGTGGCCTTCATCACCCCTTCGGGCGCCACGTCGCGCGGGCAGGCGTAGGTGCATTTGTTGCACGACACGCATTGCCAGATGATGTCCTTGTCGCGCAGCAGCTCGTCCTCCATCCCCAGACGGATCAGGTAGATCCAGTAGCGGGGATTGAATTCGGGGTTGATCGCGTTGACCGTGCAGGCGTTTGTGCAGCTTCCGCATTGCCAGCAGCGGTGGATGTTCTCGCCGCCCGGCAGGGCCGCGATCTCGTCCTGAAGGTTCTCGTTGTAATCGGTGATCGACCGGCCTTCGATGAAGGTGGACCAGTGGCCCGAGACGTCCATGCCCTCGATCACGAGGTTGTCGTTCGTCCTGAGGTTCTCGGGCCGGATCAGCGATTTTTCGTGAATGGGCATTAAGACGCCTCCTGATGGGGGATCGCTTTCGGGCTGCCCAGCACATGCGCCGATCCGTCGATCAGCTTCAGCCGGGTGCGGCCGGTTTCGGTATCGACGGCGTCAAGGCCAAGCATGCGCCGCGTGTGGTTCATAGGGTCGCCGGCATTGGCGAAATCCGACCGCAGGTATTGGCCGCCCCGGTCGTTGATGTAGGCGGCATAGACATGGGCAAGAAGCAGGTCCGTGTAGAAGGGCAGGTCGCGGAACACGCCCTGTTCGGCCAGAAAGCCCGCCAGTTCGTCGTAAAGCGTGCGGAAGGCGGTGTAGTCGTCCCCCGCCGGGATGCGGGCGGCATCCGGATCATCGGCGAACCAGATTTCGCGCAAGGCCCCGGTGCCGACGCGGGCGTCCCAGATCCAGCGCGTCATCAGCGGATAGCGGTCGGGCGCGATGAAGTGCAGCACCTCCGCCCCCAGATCGCGGACCCAGCGGTGCGCCTTGTCGCGCGGAAAGCTTGCGACGAAGGCCGAAAGCCGCGTGTCCGCCGTGTCCGTATCCGACCAGCCGGACAAGAGCGTGACCAGCCGGCCCCGCATCTCCCAGAAGGCATGTTCAGCCAGCCACGCGCCCACCCGCCGGCGCGCCGGGGTGATGAAGGCGGCAAGGTCGAGGAATTCCGCCTCGGTCAGCACCTCGACCCGGCCCTTGCCCAGCAGTTCCTCGAAAAGCGAGGCCTTGAGCGCGAGCGCCGTCATGTAGCGTTCCACCCCGCCCGTGGGCTCGGCCGCTTCCACCAGATGTTCGAAGGCGCGGCGCAATTTCGGCCCGGACAGGTCCAGCACCGGGGCCTGTGGCTCCGGAACCGGGGGGGCCGATTTGCGCGCGCGTCCGAACATCATTCCGCCGCCGTCTTCATCGCCATGTTGGTCAGGTTCAGCGCGGCCATCGCCGCCGCGTGACCCTGCGCGATCGAGTCGTCGATCGTCTCCGGCCCGGTCGCGGCGCCCGCCACGAAGACGCCCGGGCGCGAGGTTTCCGCGAGATGCGCATAGGTGCTCTGCCGCCCGATGTAGCCCCAGCGGTTCAGATCGACGCCGAACACCGACGAGATCGTCATGTTGTCCACGTTCGGGTCCATGCCGACCGCGTGCACCACCATGTCGAAGGGGATCGAGATCGGGCGCTTGACCAGCGTATCCTCGCCCTTCACCAGCAGCCGCTTGCCGTCCGAGGTGACCTCGGCGATGCGGGCCTTCACATACTTGACCTTGTAGTCTTCCTGGCTGCCCCAGTAGAACTCGCCTTCGTAAAGGCCGAAGGTCCGGATATCCATGTAGTAGATATAGACGTTGGTCTTCGGCGACATCTCGCGGATTTCCATCGCGATATTGGCCGACACCGTGCAGCAGATCTTGGAACACCACTCGCGCCCGATCTGGCGGTCGCGCGAGCCCACGCAGAGAAGGATCGCCACGCGGTCGGGGATGCGGCCGTCCGAAGGGCAGCGAACCCCCTTGCCGGACGAGATCATCTGTTCGACCTGCGTCGTCGTCACCACGTCGGGATAGGTGCCAAAGCCCCATTCCGGCTTGTTGATCGAATCGAAATGGGTGAAGCCCGTGGTCAGGATCGTGCTGTCGGCCTCAATCTTCGTGCCGTCCTTCAGCAGGGCGGTGAAATTGCCCGGCCCGCCGTCGAACGTCTGCACGGTGGCGTTGGTGTGCACTTCGACCAGCGGGTTCTGTTCGACCCGGGTGACCATGCCGCCGATGGCGTCGCTGGCCCATTCGTGGCTGGGCACGAGACGGGCGTAGCCCGACAGGATCGGCGCGCCGCCAAGGCGGTCTTCCTTTTCGACAAGGATCGTCTTGCGCCCGGCGGTCGCGAGGGCATGGGCTGCCGAGAGGCCGGCCGGCCCCCCGCCGATGATGAGGACAGGCTTCGTCACTTCTCCGCTCCTGCAAGGGCTTTGGGTTTCACATAGCCGGGGCCCGAGGTGATGGCGCGCTTGGGATCGTAGAGCGTCTCGATCCGCCCGGCCTTCACCTCTTCAAGGTAGGCCTCGAACTCGGCTTTCTTCTGCTCCCAGTCGATGCCCATCTTCTCGAGGAGCTTCTCGAACGGGGAAGCGTGCCAGTGCAGCTGCGCCAGCTTGTAGGGATGCGCGCCACAGACGAGGGCCGCGAACTGGCAATCGGCCATCACGGGAAGCTCATAGACCTTGTCCACCGCGCGCCCGATCCACTGGTTCTTGTCGAGCGTGGTGATGCAGCCCGTGTCGTGGCCGATCATCACGTCCGACCGCGCCTCTTCCACCGCGACCTTGATCTTGCGGTCGATGGCGAAGGACCGGGTGAATTCCCGCTCGCCGATGATGTGGCGGAAGCCGAAGCCGCAGCAGTCATACCACGTCGAATAGTCGATCACCTGCGTGCCCAGCGTCTGCAGCAGGCCCGTGGTCACCGCGACGCGGTTGCCGTCCATCACCGTGTCGTCATAGACCACGTCGTCCGGCACCATCTTGTAGACATGGCAGGCTGGGTGAACCGTGGTGCGGATGTGGGAGACGTCGATCTCCTGATAGTTCTTGATCCGGTGGCGCATGACGTGCAGCCATTCGGAATAGTGCACGATCTCTTCTGGGATCAGCAGCTTGCCGTCGATCAGCCGCCCCAGCTTGCCGAGGATCTTCTTCACCTCGTCGCGCAATTCGGCCGAGTGCATCAGGAAATGCCGCATTTCCTTGTAGTTGCCGAAGGACGTGCCGCAGTGGACCAGCGGGTAATAGGTGCCCTCGGGCAGGCCTTGGGCCTTGGCCGACACATAGGCCTGATGGAAGTTCCGAAGGAAGACGGCGGCAAGGCTGACCACGTTGCCGATGCCCGAGCCGTGGTAGTTCCACGCCGTGCAGGAGGTCTGGTCCGTCTCGTCGAGATAGGTCAGCTCCATCTTGTTCATGAGCCAGAGGATCGACGACGGATAGCCCGGGATATTGCCGCACTGGCCGCAGGACTTGTGATGCCAGAGGTTCGTCGTGGGGATCTTCTTGTCCCAGCCGTAGATCGTCTTGGCGATGATCGGCTCGTTGTGATCGCCGACGCGATGGACGAGGATCTCGCCGTCCTTCTCAAGCTGCCACATCGTGTCGCGGATATCCTCGCGCCGTTCCTTGCCCATCAGAAGCGCGCGCTTGTCGATCCTGGCTTCCACCCAGTCGGTCGCCCGGCGCGCTTCTGCCGCGCTCAGGTTCGAAGGCTGCCAATCCGCGCCGAAGCCGGAGAAAGCTCCGCCCTTGCCGTCTTTCGTCTCGTTCGCCATTGCGTTTCCTCCTCCTGCGCGTGGATCGCGCGCCGCGCTCAGTCTTCGTCCTCGTCGTCTTCCTGCTCTTCGAGGAATTCTTCCCATTCCTCGCGCTTCTCATCCATGACGTCGGACACGACGTCGAAGAGGTTCTCGTCCACCGTCTCGAGCTGATCGAGAACGCCGGTCGCCTCCCAGATCGTGTAAAGCTCGACCGAGGTCTTCAGGTTCACCTCCCACGCCGTGTCCAAGGTATGCATCGTCGGCATCGGGATGGCCTTGCGCAGGATCATCAGCGGCGCATCGACCTTGGCCACGTTCGGTCCCCAGTCGGGGAAGGCCTCCTTGGTGATCATGTTGGGCGCAAGCTGGTTGCCGGTGGACACCACCTTCAGCAGCACGCGGCTGAAGGGGCGCAGCACGTCCTTGGCGCTTTCCATGCCGTGCTTGATCGCCACTTCGCGCATGATCATCACAAGGCCGCCGGGCGAGTTCTCGAACGGGCAGCGGGCGGCGCAGGTGTAGCACTGGGCGCAGGCCCAGATCTTTTCCTGCATCGCGTCGTAAATGCCCTCGAGGTTTTCCGTCCAAAGAAGCTGCACGATCTCGCGCGGGCTGTAGTCGTAGTAATGCGCCGAGGGGCAGGTCGCGGTGCAGATGCCGCAGTTCAGGCAACCGTGGATCTCGGTGTCGTAAACCGCATGGCTGCGGATATCCTCGAAGATCTCTTCGAGCTTCTCGTATGGCACCACCGGCTTTTCCGAAACGGGATCGGAAATCGGCGGGTTGGGCATCTGCACATGCGCGTTCATCTTCGCCTCCCCACGAAAACGGACGGTTCAGGTCAGTAGGTCAGAACCTTTGCGTCATCGTCTTCCATGATGTCTTCGATCACCTTCGCGCCGCCCACGATCCCCTCGCATTCGGGGATCAGGTCATCCGCCGTCATGTCGAACAGGTCGAGGTTGGGCGAGCAGCAGTAGAACTTCGCCCCGGCTTCGTGGGCGTCCTTGATGAAGTCATAGACCGTCTTGGGCGAGCCGGGCTTCACCACCAGCTTTTCGGCCACGCCCTTCTTCATCAGCTGGCCGGCGGTGGCGGTGCAGATCACCTCCACCTCGTAGTCCATCGCGGCGGCCACGGTGGCCTGAAAGAACGGGGCGCCAAGCTCCTCGCCGTTGCGGGGGTCGGTGTTGACCATCACGATGATGAGTTTGCTCGCCACGTTCGTCTCCTTCGGCTGCCCTGCGTCGAAGCGTCTCGCTTCCCGCATATCTGATTTCGAATATATGCATGGATCAGAACACATGTCGAGAATGGAATATCCATTTTTGGCATGGATTGGCGCATGCGGGGCGGCGCCTTGCCGGCGCTTGCGCTACATGAAGCCGGTGTGCCGAGACAGGCCGACCATCAGGGACGTGAGGCCCTCGGCGATCTCTGCCTGCGCCTCACCGAGCAGGTGCAGCGAGGTGGCGCAGTCTTCGGGCGTATCCGCGAATTCCATGATAAGGTCTTCCATCATGCCACGTTTCGCCCCCGGATGGCCGATGAACCCCAGGCTGTTCGCCCCGATCCCGAAGATCGCCGGGTCGCCGTTTTCTGCGGTTGCGAAGACTTTCGCGCCCGGCGGAAGGACCGGTTTGTCCCGCAAATAGGCCGCCATCGGCAGCGACGCAGGCAGCATTCCGCCAAAATGACCGGGCGCCGTCGCGGTAATCCGCGAGACCTCGAAACGCAGCGGCGCCTCGGCCGCACCGCCCCCGGCGGCGGTTGCGAGAATCACCGCGCCAAGCTCCAGCCCCAGCACCGGCAGCCCTGCGTCGAGGAAGGCGCGGGTCAGCCGCAGCTCGTGACCGAGCGAGGGCAGGATGTGGCCGCTGACCAGCCCGTAAGGTCCGCCGCCCAGCAGCACGAGGCCGTCGTAGCCGTCGGGGCTGGCGGGCAGCATCCCGCCATGGGTGAAGGGGCGCTTGTAGGCGTAGCGGATGCCGCGGCCGTCGAAATGATCCTCGAGCAGCCCGAGGTATTCGGCCTCGGTATGCTGGATGACGCAGATGGTCTTCATGTCCCCTCCGGTTCAGTCGGCCTTGGCGGCAAGGATGGCGGTGGCGAAATCCGCGGGCGTGATGCCCGGGGTTTCGACCGCCGCTGCGCCGAGAAAGGCGCCGATGGCGGTCTCCAGCAGCGCGCGGTCCAGTCTCACGCCCGTCAGGCCCGCGGCCAGCCGGTCGATCCCATCGGGCGGCAGGCAGGTGAAATCCCCGCTCAGCACCAGATCGGCCACGCGGCCTTCGCGTTCCAGCAGGTTTACCCGGATCAGCCCGCCCGGCGCCTTGTGGGCGGCTTCGGTCAGATGCGTGTCGGCGGCGATCTTCACGCCAAGCGCCACCAGCTTGCGCGATTGCACCTCGCTCCAGTCCGGGTCGGCCAGCCGGGCCTCGGCTGCGGCGATGGCGGCCTCTTCGGCGGGGGTCGTGCCATCTGGCTCGGGCGTGACACCCAGAACCTCGGCGCAGTGGGTCAGGAACCGCGCGACCACGTCATCGCGTGAAGGCGGCGTGGCCAGTTCGCGCGTCATGGTGGTGATGTAATCGGCAAGGGTCTGGTGCAGCTTGTCGCGGAACTTCTCGGACGGCACGCGCAGGCAGCGCGACATGGTCGCGATGTCGAAGTCGAACATGAACGAGCCGACCATCACCGTCGCCTCGCCAATGCTTGCTGCGCCGGTGCCGCCGATCTTGCGGCCGTTCACCTGAATGTCGTTCACCGGGCGATAGGTCGCCGGGATGCCAAGGTCGCGGTAGGTGCGCACCACGGGCTCGATGAATCGCGGGTAAAGGTTCACCGCGAATTGCGGCGCCTTGGCCTGCGGATAGATGAAATGGGTGAAAAGCTGCCCATGGTCGAGATAGACGGTCCCCCCGCCCACCTGTCGCCGGATGATCGGCAGGCCGTGGGCGGCGCAATAGGCCCGGTCCACCTCGCGGTCGATGTCCTGATGCAGGCCGATGCAGACATAGGGATCGGCTGGCGAGACCAGCGACAGGATCGGGTCGCTGGTCGCCGTGATCGTCTCGGCTAGCCCATGATAGACGGCCTGACTGCGCAGCGCCGGAACCGTCCCGAAATCGATGACCCTGAGCCGCATCTTCCCCTCCGTTTCGGCAGAGCCTAGAGGGAAAGTTACATTCCGTAAATCGGATATAATCAGCCGGCGAAGGTAACCTGCTTGTTCAGCGGCAGACTGCGCAGCCGCTTGCCGGTCAGCGCGAAGATCGCATTGGCCAGCGCAGGGGCGGCTGGCGGCGTTGCGGGCTCGCCCACGCCGGTCGGATGGTCGAGGCTTTGCAGGATCTTCACGTCGAAAACCGGCGTCTGCTGCATCCGAAGCGCGTCGTAGTCGTAGAAGTTCTGCTGCTCCACCGCGCCATCGGCAAAGGTGATCTCGCCCATCATCGCGGCGCTGAGCCCGTAGATCGCGCCCGAGATGGCCTGTGCCTCGATCGTGTCCGGATCAAGTGCAAGGCCCACGTCCTGCGCGATCCACATCTTCTCAAGCCGGATGCCGGTCGCGGTCTGGCTGATCTCCAGCACCTCGGCCGTGGGGGTGCCGAAGGACCAGCAGAAGGCCACGCCGCGGGCGTGATCCTTGGGCAGCGGGCTGCCCCAGTTCGACATCTGGGCCGCCGCCTCCAGCACCTTCACGGCACGCGGGCTTTGGCCTTTCATCAGCCACAGCCGCATCTCCAGCGGGTCGAGGGTCGCGGCATGGGCCAGTTCGTCCATGAAGCTTTCGTGGAAGAAGGCGTTGTGGGAGTTGCCGACCGACCGCCACGAGCCCACCGGCACGGCCACATCCGAGACATGGCCCTGCACGCGATAATTCGGGATGCCGTAGGGCTGGTCGAAGAGCCCCTCGACCAGGATCTTGTCGGGGCCGGGGGGCGCCAGTCCCAGCACGCGCCTGGCCTGCGATGCATAGACCGAGGGCGCGGCCACGGCGGCCTTCAGCGCCACGGGCCCGTCCTTGGTGACCGCGCCTTCCATCCGCGCCAGCGCGCCGGGGCGGTAGAAGTCGTGGCCCATGTCCTCTTCCCGCCGCCATGTGAGCAGGATCGGCGTGCCGGGCATGGCCTTGGCGACCATGGCCGCCTGCACGGCGTAGTCGAATTCCGCCCGCCGCCCGAAGCCACCGCCAAGGAAGGGGGTGTGCACCTCCACCTTCTCCGCCGAAAGGCCGAGGGCCGCCGCGCATTTGTCGCGGATCACCGTCGGCGCCTGGTTCGGCGCCCAGACGGTCAGTCGCCCGTCCTTCAGCAGCGCCGCCGCGTTCATCGGCTCCATCGTCGCATGGGCGAGATAGGGGACGTGATAGTCCGCCCGCAGCACCGTCGCGCCCGCCAGCGCCTTCACCACATCACCGTCATCGCGCAGGGTCGAGTTGGCGGGCCTGTCGAAGGCCCGCGCGATCTCGGCAAAGATGCCCTCGGTCGTCGCGGGGTAGGGCGCGGGGCCCCAGGTCACCTGCACCTGCTCGGCCGCCTGAAAGGCCGCCCATGTGTTGGTCGCCACGACCGCGATGGCGTTGCCGATGTCGAAAACCCCCTTCACCCCCGGCATGGCCCTGGCGGCGGTCGCATCGTAGCTTTGCATCGTGCCGCCAAGGCGCGGGTTGGCCTTCACGGTGGCAAACAGCATCCCCGGCAGGCGCGTGTCGATGCCGAAGGGCGCGGTGCCGGTCACCTTTGCCACCATATCCAGCCGGGGCAGCGGCTTGCCCAAGAGCCGCCAGTCGCGCGGGTTCTTCAGCCTTGGCCGGGCGGGCGGCGCAATCTGCGCGGCCGTCTCGGCCAGATCGGCATAGGCGATCGTCTGGCCGTCCGGGGCGATCACGGCTCCCTTCTCCGTGCGCAGTCCGATCACGTTCTGCTTGAGCCGGTTCGCGGCTGCCTTCAGCAGCACCGCGCGCGCCGCGGCGCCCGCCATCCGCATCCGTGTGTAGCCGTCGATCATCGAGGTCGAGCCGCCGGTGGCCTGCACGGCGGCGAACTTGCCCACGACGCCCATCGCCTCCTCCGCCACGCGCTTCATCGTGCTGTCGTGATAATCGGCAAAGGGCAGACCGGCCTTGGCGACCGCGAGGTTCATGTAGGCCGCCGCCGCCGGGCCATGTTCGGCCCGCACCTGCGACCAGTCGAGGTCCATCTCTTCCGCGACCAGCGCGGCAAGCGTCGTCTGCACGCCCTGACCCATCTCGGCGCGGGGGGTGATGACGGTCACGCCGTCCGTGCGGACGATGACCCAGGGGTTGAAGACGACTTCGCCCGGGCCGGCATGGAGCGGGTTGGCAGGCGTTTCCCGATACTTGTAGTAGCCAAAGGCCACCCCGCCCGCGACTGCGGCCGAGGCGACAAGGAAGGCCCGGCGGGTCAGGCTGCGCGTTTTCTTCGCCATGGCTCAGCCCCCCTGATGCAGGCGCTTGGCCGCGTCGAGGATCGCGGCGCGGATACGGGGATAGGTGCCGCAACGGCAGAGGTTCCCGCCCATCGCCGCGTCGATATCGGCATCGCCGGGCGTCGTCGTGCCCGCCAGAAGCGCCGCCGCCGACATGATCTGCCCGGACTGGCAATAGCCGCACTGGGCGACCTGATGATCGATCCAGGCCTGCTGGATCACGGCAAGCTTCTCGGGCGTGCCGATCCCCTCGATCGTGGTGATCGACCCGCCCCCCACGTCGCCAAGGCTGACCGAACAGGACCGCACCGGCTGGCCATTGAGATGCACGGTGCAGGCCCCGCACTGGCCCACGCCGCAGCCGTATTTCGTGCCCGTCAGACCAAGTTCGTCGCGCAGCACCCACAGAAGGGGCGTTTGCGGATCGGTCGAGACCTCGTGGCTCTGGCCGTTCACGGTGATCTGCATCGGGACCTCGGGCTTGGTGTTCTCGCCGGACGATATGGGGCAAGGGCGGCGCTTCGCAACCGCTCTCGCGGCTTCCCTTGCGGCAGCTTGCCCGGGGGGCGAAACCCGGATAGGCCATCCCAAACGGGAGGAAAAGGATGACCAAGGGCCCATACGATCCCGCGCGGGAAGGCGCGCAGATGACCTTTGACGGGCGTATGTCCTACGGCGACTACCTCAAGCTCGATTCGATCCTGACGGCGCAGGCGCCGCTGTCCAGCGCGCATGACGAAATGCTGTTCATCGTGCAGCACCAGACGTCTGAACTGTGGATGCGGCTTGCGATCCATGAACTGACCTCGGCGCGGGCGGCGATGGAGGGGGACAACTTCGCCCATGCCTTCAAGACGCTTGCCCGCGTCGCGCGGATCTTCGAGCAGTTGAACGGCGCCTGGGACGTGCTGCGCACGATGACGCCCGCCGACTACAGCCGCTTCCGCGAAAGCCTTGGGCAGTCGTCGGGTTTCCAGTCGTGGCAATACCGGCTGATCGAATTCATGGTCGGTAACCGCAATCCCGCGATGATCCGCCCCCATGAGCATCGCCCCGGGATCAAGTCTCTGCTCGATGCCGAGATGCACCGCCCGTCGCTTTACGATGTGGCGCTGGCCGCGCTGCACCGGGGCGGGCTGAGCCTGCCCGACGAGGTGCTGCACCGCGATCCGTCGCAGCCCTGGCAGCCCCATCCGGCGGTCGAGGCCGCCTGGGCCGAGGTCTACCGCGACCCCGATGCGCATTGGGCGCTGTACGATCTGGCCGAGAAGCTGGTGGATTTCGAGGATTACTTCCGCCGCTGGCGCTTCAACCACGTCACGACGGTGGAACGCGTGATCGGCTTCAAGCGCGGCACCGGCGGGACGGTCGGGGTCAGCTACCTGCGCCGGATGCTCGAAGTGGAACTCTTTCCCGAGCTTTGGCACCTGCGCACCAACCTCTAGGCCCCGGCCGGTGACGCCCGCCTTCAGCCGCGCATGTTCGACGCGCGGCTGACCCAGGCCCAGCTTGTCGCGCACATGTCATCCAGATCGCGTTTCGCGCGGAACCCCAAGAGCGCCTCCGCCTTCGCCGGATCGCCGTAGTAGCAGGCAAGGTCGCCCTCGCGGCGGGGCGCGACGCGGTAGGGCAGGGGCTTGCCGCAGGCCCGTTCATAGGCCTTGAGCATGTCCAGCACCGAATAGCCCTGCCCGGTGCCAAGGTTCACGATATGGCTGCCCTCGCCCTTCATCAGGGCGTTGAGCGACTGCACATGCCCCTCGGCCAGATCGACCACGTGGATGTAGTCGCGCACGCCAGTGCCATCGGGCGTGGGATAGTCGTTGCCGAAGACGTTCAACTCGGGCAGCTCGCCCGTCGCCACCTTGGCGATATAGGGCATCAGGTTGTTCGGGATGTCCGACGGGTCTTCCCCGATCAGCGCCGAGGGATGCGCCCCGGCAGGGTTGAAATAGCGCAGGATGCCGAAACGCCAGCGCGCATCGGCATGGGCGGCGGCCTGAATGATCTGCTCGCCCATCAGTTTCGTCAGCGCATAGGTCGAGGCATAGCCAAGCGCCGCCTCTTCCGGGATCGGCCAGTCGAGCGTCGGCGCATAGACCGTGGCCGACGAGGAAAAGACCAGCCGGAAGACGCCTGCCTTCTCCATCGCCTTCATCAGGTTCACGAGGCCGGTGCAGTTCGTCTCGATATAGTCCAGCGGGATCTTCTGGCTCTCGCCCACCGCCTTCTTCGCGGCGAAGTGCACGACGCCGTCGAAGGTCGTGCTGGCGAAGACCGCATCGAGCGCCGCGCGATCCAGCACGTCCACGCGGTGGACCTTCACAGGGGCGCCGGTGATCATCTCCAGCCGGTCGGGCACGTCGTCGCGCGCATTGGCGAAGTTGTCGAGGATCTCGACCGCGTATCCGGCCTCGGTCAGCGCCGCATAGGTGTGCGAGCCGATATAGCCCGCGCCGCCGGTCAGGAGGATTTTCGCCATCGTCTTACTCGCCCTGAAAACGCTCGCGCCCAGGGCTACACCGTTCAGTCCGCCAGCACCAGAAGGTCGCGTGCGGCCACGCTGATTTCGGCTTTGGTGCCGACGGCGGGCGGGGGGGCGTCGGGGCGGTTGAAGGTGTCGAGCGAGATCGAATGGCCCGCGACCTCCATCCGCACCCGGATCACCGAGCCGAGGAAGTTCACGTCGCGGATCAGGCCCGAGAGCGTCACGTCATGCCCCTCGCGCTGGCCGAGCGCGATGACCTCGGGGCGCAGCGCGAGGCTGATCGCCTCGCCCGCGCCGTTCAGGCTGCGGTTCAGCGCGACCGGCGTTTCGCCCACCTGCACATGGCCGCGCGCCGCGTCCAGCACACGCGCATCGAGCAGGTTCAACGTGCCCACGAACTGCGCCACGAACCGGGTGGTGGGGCGGTTGTAGATCTCGAACGGGGTGCCGACCTGATCGGCGATGCCCTGGTGCATCACCACGATCCGGTCCGAGATCGACAGCGCCTCTTCCTGGTCGTGG
>JAGWVA010000088.1 GCA_028875855.1 Paracoccaceae bacterium | reverse complement strand
TCACCACGTCCAGCAGGCCGAAGATCACCGCAAGCCCAAGGCTCAGCAGCGCGTAGAACACGCCGTTGTTCAGCCCAAGCATGCCTTGCGCCAGTATCAGTCTCAGCATCGGGTCCATGTCGTGCCCAGCTCCATTGATATCTGCCTTTCGTCCTGCCGACCGCTTCGCATCACACGCTGAGATACTGGTTCAGCCGATCCTGGTTCGCCGTCAGCTCGTCCATGCCGAAGCTGTCGATGACCTTGCCGTGTTCGATCACGTAATGCCGGTCGGCCAGCGGGGCGGCAAAGCGGAAGTTCTGTTCGACCAGGACGATCGTGTATCCCTTTTCCTTCAGGCTGCGGATCGCCTGGCCAAGCGCCTTCACGATGACCGGGGCCAGGCCCTCGGTGATCTCGTCAAGCAGCAGAAGCCTTGCGCCCGTGCGCAGGATGCGCGCCATCGCCAGCATCTGCTGCTCGCCCCCCGAAAGCCGCGTGCCCATCCGGCCGCGCACGTCGCGCAGGTTCGGAAACATCGTGAAGATCTCGTCAAGGCTCATGCCGCCCGGCCCGACCGGCGGCGGCAGCATCAGGTTCTCGCCCACCGTGAGGCTGCCGAAGATGCCGCGTTCCTCGGGGCAGTAGCCGATCCGGCCAAGGGGCGCGATGCGATGGGCGGGCTTGTCGATGAATTCCTCGCCGCCGATACGGATCGACCCGGTGCGGCGATCCACCATGCCCATGATCGCGCGCAGCGTCGTGGTGCGCCCGGCGCCGTTGCGGCCCAGAAGCGTGATGAGCTGCCCCTCGGACAGATCGAGGTCGATCCCGTGCAGGATATGCGACTCGCCATACCAGGCCTGAAGGTTGCGGATTTCGAGGAACGGCGCGCTCATGCCCCGGCCTCCTCGGCGCTCACGCCCATGTAGGCCTCCATCACGGCGGGGTTGCGCGACACCTCGTCATAGCTGCCCTCGGCCAGCACCTCGCCCCGGTTGAGAACGGTGATCCGGTCGGCCAGCTTGGCGACGACGCCAAGGTTGTGCTCGACCATCACGATCGTGCGCCCGGCCGCCACCTCGCGGATCAGGTCGCTGACCGCGCCCACGTCCTCGGCGCCCATCCCTTGGGTCGGTTCGTCCAGCAGCATCAGTTCCGGCTCCAGCGCCAGCGTGGTCGCGATCTCCAGCGCGCGCTTGCGCCCATAGGGCATCTCGACCGCGCGGATATGGGCGAATTTCTGCAACCCCACCTGCGCAAGCCGCGCCATCGCCTCCTGATCGAGCGATTTCAGAAGCTTGCTTGACCGCCAGAACTGGAAGCTGACCCCCAGCTTGCGCTGCAGCGCAAGGCGCACGTTCTCAAGCGCGGTCAGATGCGGAAAGACCGCCGAGATCTGGAACGACCGCACGATGCCAAGATGCACCACCTCGGCCGGGGTCAGCCGCGTGATGTCGCGGCCGTTGTAAAGGATCTTGCCCGCACTCGGCGTCAGGAACTTGGTCAGCAGGTTGAAACAGGTCGTCTTGCCTGCGCCATTCGGTCCGATGATCGCATGGATCGATCCGCGCGGTATCTTCAGATTGACGCCCTTGACCGCCATGAAGCCGCCAAATCCGACGTGAAGGTCGCGGGTTTCAAGAATGTAGTCGGTCATGCCTGCATCCGGGCCAAGCTGCGGAAAGCGGGGACGGCCGCGCCGCCCCCGGGGATTGGGATCGGGCGATGGCAGCGCCACCGCCCGAACCGGATCATTTCACCAGCGGGCAGCCGCCGTCCTTGAGCGAGGGATAGGCCACGTCGGCCGGGATCGTCGCAACGACCTTGGCCACGTCCCACTTGCCGTCCTTCGGCGTCTGCACCTTCAGCAGATACATGTCGTGCATCAGCAGGCCGTCCTTGCGGATGTAGCCGCCCTTGGCGAAGAAGTCGTTGATCTTCATCTTGCCAAGCTCGGCGCGCACGGCATCGGGGTTATCGGTGCCCGCGGCCTTGATCGCATTCAGGTAGGCCATGGTCAGCGAATAGTCCGCCGCGCGGCTGAAGGTCGGGGCCGCGTCGTTCGAGAACTTCTTGTATTCCGCGGCCCATTTCTTCGACGCCTCGTCGGTATTCCAATACCAGGCCGAGGTGAATTCCAGCCCCTTGGCAATGTCGGTGCCAAGGCTCTGGACGTCGGCGATCGTCATCAGCAGACCCGCCAGCGACTGGCCGCCCGACGTGATGCCGAATTCATGCGCCTGCTTGACCGAGTTCACGGTGTCCTGCCCGGCGTTTGCCAGACCGATCACCTGCGCCCCCGACGATTGCGCCTGCAGCATGTAGGACGAGAAGTCCGTCGTCCCGAGCGGCACCGCGGACGAGCCCAGAACCTTGCCGCCCATCTTCTTCACCACGGCCGCGGTGCTGTCCTGCAACGCGTGACCGAAGGCATAGTCGGCCGTGATGAAATACCAGCTCTTGCCGCCGTTCTTCACCACGGCGCTGCCCGTGCCGTTGGCAAGCGCGTTGGTGTCATAGCCGTAGTGGATGCCGTAGGGGGTGCAATCCGCACCGGTCAGCACCGCCGCGGCGCCGCCCGTGGTCATCGTGATGACATGCTTGGCCGAAGCGAGTTTCTGCACCGCGATCGCCACGGCCGAGTTCGTAAGCTCGGTAATCATGTCCACGTGGTTCTCGTCGATCCACTTGCGCGCGATCGCCGAGGCGACATCGGCCTTGTTCTGGTGGTCGGCCGAGATGACCTCGATCGGCTTGCCCAGCACGGTGCCGCCGAAGTCGCGCACGGCCATCTTGACCGCGGCCACGGCGCCTTCGCCGCTGAAGTCGGTCGAATAGACCCCGGACATGTCGCCAAGGACGCCGATCTTGACGACGCCATCCGAAATGCCGGCAGCCATCGCCATGCCGGCGGACAGCGCCACGACGGCCGCGGAAACACCAAGACTTTTCCTAAGTTTCATTCCTTGCTCCTCCCAAGTTGGACCCCGCTCTCCAGAGGGTCCGCTGACATGTGACTTGCCGACCTCCTCTAGCCGGCCCGCCCCTCCGAAGTCCGCCATGCCGTTGGCGACCTTCCCGCAGACATCGGTGACCGGTGCCCGCGAATTCCCTTTCCGTCCGCCCCCGCGTCAGCCCGTATGCTGGCGCCGCAGCTCGATCGGCGCATTCATGTCGAAGCCCGCGATCTCGTAGCCGCGGCGAAAATCGCGGATGTGACGCTGCATCCAGAGCCGCGCCGTCTCGCCGTCGCGCGCCGCGACCGCGGCGGCAATCTCGCGATGCGCCTGCAAAAGCCGATGACGCGCCGCCGGAACGGTCCGGTAAAGATCGAGCGTCGCCGAAAACAGCAACTGGCCCACCGGCGCCGTCGCAAGAACAAGCGCCGGGTTGGCCGCCGCACGACTGATCGCCCCGTGAAATGCGATGTCGTGCCGGATCACGGCCGCGTCGTCGGACAGCGTCCCGGCAAGCTCCGCCACGAGGTCGAAGAGCTTCTGCGTCTCGGCTTCGGTCGCGCGTTCCGCGGCCAGACCGACGGCGAAGGGCTCCAGCTCCATCTGGATTTCCCACAGATGATTGAAATTCGCCCCCGTCAGCCCAAGCGCCCGCGCATTGGTCATGGCGACCTGCTCGGGGTCAGGCGTCGCCACCTGAAGCCGCTTTGCCCCGGCCCGGCGGATCAGGCCGCTGACCTCCAGCGCCCGCAGCCCTTCCCTGAGCGTCGGGCGCGTCACGCCAAGCGCCTCGGCAAGATCCGTCTCGGTCGGCAGAAGCTCCCCGATCTTCAGGCGGCCGGCCACGATCTCGCCCTCGAGGATTCGGGCAACCTGATCGTATCCATAGACTTTTTCGGCCTTGGGCAGCATCGCAGGTCACCTCCCTCGGGCCAAGTTGACAAGAACCGACCCAAAAATCAAGTAGACTATTTTACAGTTATGTTGTTGCATTGTCAGACAATGAGTCAATCACCGGGGGTCGCATGGACTTTGGAGTTCACGGCAAGACCGCGCTTGTCACCGGCGCGTCCGGCGGGCTTGGCGTGCGTTTCGCCACCGTTCTGGCCGAGGCCGGGGCCCGTGTAACCCTTGCGGCACGGCGCACGGCCGAGACGGAAGCCGTCGTCGCCCGCCTGAACGCGGCGGGCCATCAGGCCGACTGCCTTCCCCTTGACGTCACATCCGAAGAGAGCGTCGAGGCCGTCTTTGCCGGCCGCACCTTCGATATCGTGGTCAACAACGCGGGCATCACCGGCGCCGGCATGGCGCTTGAGATGACCGCAGAGGACTGGGACCGGGTCATGGCCACCAACCTGCGCGGCAGCTTCCTTGTCGCTCAGCGGGCCGCGCGTGCGCTGAAGGCTGCCGGGCGCGGCGGATCGGTCATCAACATCGCCTCGATCCTTGGCCTGCGGGTGGGCGGCGCGGTGCTGGCCTACACCACGAGCAAGGCCGCCATCGTGCAGATGACCAAGGCGATGGCGCTGGAATGGGCGCGCTACGGCATCCGCGTCAACGCGCTTTGCCCCGGCTATATCGAGACGCCGCTGAACGCCGACTTCTTCGCCAGCGACGCGGGACAGGCCCTGATCCGCCGCATCCCGCAACGCCGCCTTGGCCGCGAGGAAGAGCTGGACGGACCGCTTCTGCTGCTCGCCTCCGACGCGGGAAGCTACATCACCGGGGCAACGCTGGCCGTCGATGGCGGGCACCTTGTCTCAAGCCTCTGAGGTTGCACATGGATTTCACGATTTCCCCCGAACTCGACCGCCTGCGCCGCGACATCGCCGCCTTTGTCGAGGACCGTCTGCTGCCGCTCGAATCCGATCCCGCAAGCTATGACGCCCATGAAAACATCGCCGAACCCCTGCTGGCCCGGCTGCGCGCAGACGCCCGGGCCGCGGGCCTTTGGTGCCTGCAACTGCCCGAATCCCGCGGCGGGCGGGGGGTGGGCCACCTTGGCATGGCGGTCTGCTACGAAGAGATGAACCGCTCGATCTTCGGGCCGGTGGTGTTCAACTGCGCCGCCCCCGACGACGGCAACATGATGGTGCTGAACCGGCTGGGCACGGAGGCGCAGAAGGACCGCTGGCTCGACCCGATCGCGCGCGGCGAGGTGCGATCCGCCTTCGCCATGACCGAGCCGCATCCCGGCGGCGGATCGGACCCGGCGATGATCCGCACGACGGCACGGCGCAGGGGCGACCGCTACGTGGTCGAGGGGCGCAAGTGGTTCATCACCGGGGCCGAGGCGGCCAAGCACTTCATCCTGATCGCCCGCACCGGCGAGGGCGCGAAGGACGCCCATACCGCGCTTCTGTTCCATGCCGACCAGCCGGGCTGGCGGATCGAGCGACGCATTCCGATCATGGGGCCCGAAGAACACGGCGGGCACTGCGAACTGGTCTTCGACGGGCTGGAAATCCCCGCCGAGAATGTCCTGCTGGCCGAGGGCAAGGGGATGCGCGTGACCCAGACGCGCCTCGCCCCTGCGCGGCTCACGCATTGCATGCGCTGGCTCGGTCTTGCCAAGCGCTGCATGGAGATCGCCACAGAGTATGCCGCCCGGCGCGAAGGCTTCGGCATCCGGCTGGCCGACCGCGAAAGCATTCAGTTGATGCTGGGCGATCTTGCGATGCGGATCGAGGTAGGTCGGATGCTGGTCGCCAAGGCGGCTTGGGCGCTTGACCGCGGGGAACGGGCGCAGGCCGAGATCTCGATGGCAAAGGTGCAGGTGGCGAACGTGCTGCACGATGCGGCCGA
Source organism: Paracoccaceae bacterium (assembly GCA_028875855.1). Lineage (GTDB taxonomy): Bacteria > Pseudomonadota > Alphaproteobacteria > Rhodobacterales > Rhodobacteraceae > Solirhodobacter. The sequence continues at coordinate 5,636 of JAGWVA010000088.1, read as the reverse complement.
CCGGGCGATCCAGATCAACGGGGCGCGGGGCTATTCCAAGGACACCGTGCTGGAATGGATCTACCGCTACGCGCGGCAGGCCCGCCTTGTCGATGGCGCGGACGAGGTGCATCGCATGGTCATCAACCGCCACCTGACCGAGCGCGGCCGGGCCTTCTGGTCCTGGCAGGTGGATGGCGCCGAATGACGCCGGACTGGCAACCCGCGCTGGAGCGGTGGATGCACGACCGCCTCGGGCTAACCGGAGGTCTCGCGCTGGACCCGATCGCGGGCGGCCAGTCGAACCCGACCTTCTTCGCGCGGATGGAGGGCGCCGACTGCGTTCTGCGCAAGCAGCCGCCCGGGCCCCTGCTGCGCGGCGCCCATGCGATCGACCGGGAATACCGCATCCAGCAGGCCCTTGCCGGGACCGGCGTGCCCGTGCCCCGCATGGTTGCCTATTGCGACGATCCCGCCGTCATCGGGACGCCCTTCTACCTGATGGAACGCGTCCCCGGCCGCGTCTGGCACGAAACGACCCTGCCGGGCGTCACCCCCGGGGATCGCCGCGAGATGTATCTGTCGGTCGCGCGCACCATGGCCGCCATGCACGCGGTCGATCCCGAAGCCGTGGGCCTTGGCGATTTCGGGCGGCCCGGCAATTACTTCGCCCGGCAGGTCGCCCGCTGGGGCCGGCAATGGGCCGAGGCCGAGAACCGTGGCATCGCCGAGCTTGACGAACTGCACGACCTCCTCTGCGCGCGCCTGCCCGAAGACGACGGGCTCACGACGATCGCGCATGGCGACTTCCGCATCGGCAACATCCTTTTCGCTCCGGATCGTCCTGCCGTCGCCGCCGTGCTGGACTGGGAGCTTTCGACGCTGGGCCACCCGATGGCGGACCTTGGTTTCTTCTGCATGTGCTGGCGCAGTCGGTCGGACGAATACGGCGGGCTGGCCGATACCGACTGGGCCGCGGCCGGCATTCCGACCAAGGCCGAATTCCTCGCCGAATACCGGGCCCATGTCCCCCACAAGGCCGACCTGCTGCCGTTTCACGAGGCCTTCGCGCTGTTCCGTTTCGCCGTGATCTTCGTCGGCATCGCGGACCGCGCGCTGCAAGGCAATGCCGCCGGCGATGCGGCGGGGGATGCGATGCGCCTTGCGCGGGCCTTCGCGCGCCACGGTCTGGACGCCGCAGGCTGACGCCACGCCCCCCGGCTACACCATCAGGCGCGCCAGCGTCGCCCGGAACGCATCCGACATCGGCACCGGGCGACGCGTCTGGCGATCGACATAGACATGGACGAAGAACCCCTCCGCCGCGGCCTGACGGTCATCGTTGCGGAACAGCCCGATCTCGTAGCGCACCGAGGAGCGTCCGAGATGGGCGACCCTCAGGCCAGCCGCAACAACATCGGGAAAGATGATTTCGCCGTGATAGCGGCAGCCGGACTCCGCCACGAGGCCGATCGGCCCCGTTCCCTCAAGCGACAGCGCGGATTGCGCGATGAGCCAGCCGTTCACCGCCGTATCGAACAGCGCGTAATGGACGACATTGTTCAGATGCCCATAGACGTCATTGTCCGACCATCTGGTGTGCAGGGGAACGAAGTCCTGGTAATCGGCGCGGGTGCCGGGGGCTGGGCGATGTGCAGTCCGGTTGTCCAAGACGTCCTCCGAGGCTTGCGGACCGTTGAAGCCCGGCGCTCTCGCCGACGCCGCGCAGGGGCGGAACACGGGTCTCTGTCGGTCCTTTGACGGCCACGCTAGACCAACGCCCGACCGCAGGCCAGCCGCCTAGCGCCACAGTTCTGTCCGCCGCGCGGCAGATCCGCGAAAAGCCAGCCCCTTTCCGTCAGGCGATCTCGGGCGCGCTCGCCCCGTCTTCGGCTGTCTGGCCACGCAGCGCGGCCAAGGCATTGCGGATCGAACGGGAAATGCAACAGGTCACGGAGGCCAGCGCCCCGACCCCGCTATAGACGCCGAAGGCGACAAGGCAACTTTTGCAAACGACCAACGCCACAACGGCAGCGGCACCACCCACGAGCATACCGAGCAGAATGTCCCCAAGCATCGGTCTCTCCCCTCAGCGGCCATCCTCTTGTCCAGGGACGGGCATCGGCAGCCACTCCCCTGCTGCCGGGCACCAAGCTTCAAAAGCTCTGTGTCCAAAATATGTCTTTTCCGGAATGATGAGAAAGATAACTGAGGATTAACAGGGCCCTAACGCCCGGAGACGGGCCGTCCGGCCCCGTGTCAGATCGTGTAGCGCAGGATCTGGACGCCGACAAAGGCGACCATCAGGGCCAGCGCCCACCAAAATCCCTTTCGGTTGTAAAGCCGTGTGGGTCGATAGCACCGGCTGCAACGCGGGACACCGAACCTCAGATGATAACCGCAGGTGCCGCAGTGGAATATGCGCCGCTCCATAATATAGCCTCGCGGAATGCTTTCGAGAAATTGAACATCAAAAAGACTCACCAATATGCCGGAAGTATGCAGTGATATGGATCAATGCAGCAAGTTTCGATCTGCGGATATCCGGATTTCCTTACCAAAAATATGGACTTGAAGGCCGCCTGCCGCGACGGGTCCGGAATATGTCAGACCGCCCCTATCCCATAAGTGGCGGCCCATTCTTGTCATACATCTTTTACGGGAATTGCGAGTCGAAAATACCGTCCGCGAAATAGCCCGGCCCGACCATTCTGAAACCACACAATTCGGCTTTTGCCTTTTGGGGATCAACGCAAAATGACCCTGCCAGGATGAGTCCGGGTCCCGGCAGAGACCGGGTAACGGACATTTGCCCGACCGCGACGACGCCATGGACAAGACCACTTCCGCGTGCAACAGTCAGCCCTGATGGTGCCCGGTTCGTCTGGACCGGCTGAAAAGGGAATGCGGTGCGGGCCTTGCCCAAATCCGCGACTGCCCCCGCAACTGTGAGCGGTGAGCGACCACGAGAAACGCCACTGGGCCCCGGCCCGGGAAGGTTCGTGGAAGCGTCGATCCGCAAGTCAGGAGACCTGCCATCTCCGGCGCTTTCCGCGCCGCAGTCAGCTTTAACCCGGGCGGGGTATCCCGGGAAGGAGAGACCGAGATGGATCGCTGCGACCCGACGACATCGCTGTTTCCCGACGACCCCGCCGTTTTGCGCGGAGGGCGCGATGCTTCTGGAACAAACCATAGTGCAACTCGATACGGGACCGGTCTGCCCTGACCGGGCATGGGAGCTGGGCAAGCTCGGCTACAGGCAATGGCTCGATGCCTTGCCCGGGCATCTCGACTATCGGCGGGAAGCCGAGCGGGCCCGCGCGCTGGCCCGCCCGTTCAAAGACGTCTCGCCCGCGGTGGCCGTCTTCTGCGCCCTGCTCACGGCGTCGATCCTGTCGCCGCTCGTTCCCCTGCCGCTCGGGCTGCCCGCGCGCAAGCGCCGCGGCGGTGCCCGGGCACGGAGGGCTGCGCTGTGAACATGGTCCGCATCACCGCCGTTCGGCATGAAGTCCGGGGGACCGCATGAAGACCTTCCCCCCCGAACGCATCGTCTGCCTGACCGAGGAAACGGTCGAGACGCTCTATCTTCTGGGTGAAGAGCACCGCATCGTGGGCGTGTCGGGCTATGCCGTCCGCCCCAGCCGGGTCCGCCGCGAAAAGCCGCGCGTCTCAGCCTTCACCTCGGCGGATATTCCCAAGATCCTCGCGCTGGAACCCGATCTGGTGCTGACCTTCTCGGACCTTCAGGCCGAGATCGCCAAGGACCTGATCCGGGCGGGCATCGCGGTCTTCGCCTATAATCAGCGCAACCTCGCCGGGATCTTCGCGATGATCCGGCATCTGGGGGCCACGGTCGGACAGGGCCGGCGCGCCGCACGGCTGGTGGATCACTACGAACAACGGCTGGCGCGGATCGCCGCCCGGCGCGAGGGACGCGCCCGGCCGCTGGTCTATTTCGAGGAATGGGACGAACCGATGATCTCCGGCATCTCCTGGGTCTCCGAACTGATCGGCATCGCCGGCGGGCGCGAGGCCTTTCCCGATCTTGCCGCACAAGGGGCCGCCCGCGACCGGATCGTGTCGTCCGAGCGCGTCATCGCCGCTGCCCCGGATGTCATCCTTGCCTCATGGTGCGGCAAGAAGGTGCGGCCCGAGAAGATCGCCAGCCGACCGGGATGGGAAAGCATCCCTGCCGTCCGCGATGGACGGATCGTCGAGATCAAATCCCCGCTTGTCCTTCAGCCCGGCCCCGCCGCCCTGACCGACGGGTTGGATGCCATCGTGGCGGCCCTGTCATGACCGCGCGGCCTGCCGTCATGTCGTGGAGCTCCGGCAAGGACAGCACCATGGCCCTGCACGTGGCGCGACAGGACCCGTCGCTGAAGGTCGTCGCCCTCTTCAGCACCTTCAGCGAACGCGCGGACCGCGTCGCGATTCACGGCACACGCCGCCCCGTGGCCCGCGCGCAGGCCGCAGCGCTCGGATTGCCGCTGATCGAGGTCGATCTGCCCGATCCCTGCCCGAACGCGATCTACGAGGAGAGGCTGGGCGCGGCCGTCCGCCAACTTATGGCCGAAGGGGTGCGCGACTGGATCTTCGGGGACCTGTTCCTTGAAGATATCCGCGCCTATCGCGAAGCGCAGCTCGCCCCCTTCGACCTCACCCCGCATTTTCCCATCTGGGGGCGGGACACGGCCGCGCTGGCGCAGGAGATGCTGGACCTCGGCATCGACGCGCGCATCGCGACCCTCGACCCCGGGCGCGTTCCGGCAGAGCTTTGCGGCAGCTGCTTCGACAAGGCGTTTCTCAAGGCGCTGCCGGAAACCGTCGATCCCTGTGGCGAGCGGGGCGAATTCCATACCATCGTCGCGGACGGCCCGGGCTTTGCACACCCTATCGGCCTTCGACGCGGCGAGACGACCCAACGCAACGGCTTTGCCTACACTGACTTCACGCTGGCGCCAGTTAGTTGACGGGTTGGACCGGCTGCACGCCCGACGCCACCATCGGCGTTCGACCGCGCTCCCGGTCTTCAAAAGGAAATGGCAATTCCGGAACCACCTGTTTTGTGGTCTTGATGTGCCAGACACTTTGACCCTTTCCGAAAGGCAAGCAGATGAAGATCACCCGTGCAGGCACCACCCCTTCGACCAAGGGCCCCGGCGACTGGTTCACTGGCTCGGTCCGCATCGATCCGCTCTTTGCGGCCGAGGCCCCCGGACGGGTTGCCGGAGCCGCTGTCACCTTCGAGCCGGGCGCGCGCACGGCCTGGCACACCCATCCCGCCGGGCAGACGCTGATCGTCACCGCGGGGCTTGGCCGCGTTCAGCAAGCGGGCGGCCCGGTGCAGGAGATCCGGCCCGGCGATGTCGTCTGGTTTCCCGCGGGCGTGAAGCACTGGCACGGCGCCGCGCCCGACGTCGCCATGACGCATATCGCCATTCATGAATCCATCGACGGATCGGCGGTGACGTGGATGGAGAAGGTCAGCGACGCGGACTATGCGGGCTGAGGCGAGGGGACTGTGACGCGAAGGCGTCTGTGAAAAATCCTGCAATTCAAAGCGTCTTGCCGGTCTTGCGCGGTGACGGCCGAGCGGGGATAAGTCGTCGGTGTCGCGGCAGGAGGCGGTGAATGGCCAGGGACTTCGAACATGT
>JAGWVA010000138.1 GCA_028875855.1 Paracoccaceae bacterium | reverse complement strand
GAGGTGGTGCTGCTTGCGGGCGATACGTTCGACGCCGAAACACCCGCGCCCGAGACGCTGCGGCAGGCCCTGGGCGCTATGGGGGAGGAAGGCGATCTGACCTGGCTCCTTCTGCCCGGCAACCACGACAGCTTGGCCGCATCCGAACTCTGGCGGCGCATCGGGCAGGACGCCCCCGCGAACCTGCGCGCGCTCACCAATGACGCGCCGGTCGAACTGGCCCGCGGCCACTGGCTCCTGCCCGCGCCTTGCACGCAGCGCCGCCCGGGGCGCGACCTGACCGAGGCGATGTCGGCCCCCACGCCGGTAGGCGGGCGTCGGATCGGTCTGGGCCATGGTGCGATTACCGATTTTTCCGGCGAGGAAGGGGCGACCGGCATCATCCCGCCGGACCGGGCCGCGCGGTCGGGCCTTGATTACCTCGCCCTTGGCGACTGGCACGGGCAGATGCAGGTGACGCCCGCTACCTGGTATTCCGGCACGCCAGAACCCGACGGGTTCAAGCATGATGCGCCGGGGCGGGCGCTGCTGGTTACGCTGGACGGCCCCGCGCAGGTGACGCCGGTGGACACGGCACAGTTCCGCTGGATGCGCCCAGCGCTCGACCTGCTGCCGGGCGAGGATGTGGCCGCGCGGCTCGCTGCCGCCCTGCCCATGGCGCGCGCGCGGGATCATCTGGTGCAGATCAACGTGACCGGCCGCCTGCCGCTGGCCGACCGCGCCGCGCTGGAGGCGCTGCTTGACGCCCACGCGCCGGATTTCGGCTGGTTCGCGGCAGACCTGTCCGCGCTGACGATCGAGGCACTTCCCGAAGACCTCGACCAGATTGACCGGGCAGGGGCGCTGCGTCAGGCTGCCGAGGTGCTGCTGGCCGAGGCCGGGGATACCGCCCTCAGTCAGGCCGAGCGCGAGACGGCCCAGGCCGCCCTTGCTCGGCTTTACGCGCTGACGCAGGAGGTGCGGGCATGAGGCTGCGCAGCATCGAATTGACCAACGTCCGCCGCTTCGCGGACAAACGCGCCCGGCTGTCGGGAATCGGCGACGGCATCACCGTGCTGTCCGAACCCAACGAATTCGGCAAATCCACCTTCTTCGACTCGATCCATGCGGTGTTCTTTGAACGGCACGGCAGCCGGAACGCCGCCATCAAGGCGCTGCAACCTCATGCCGGGGGCGCGCCCGAGGTGGCGGTGGAGGCGGACCTGCCCGAGGGCCGCTTTCGCATCGTCAAGCGCTGGCTGGCCAAACCGCAGGCGCAGGTTCACGACGCCACCGGCCGCCTGATCGCCCAGGCCGATGAGGCCGAGGCCTGGATTGACCGGTTGATGGGTGGCGGGCTGGCAGGGCCTTCGGGGCTGCTCTGGGTCCGTCAGGGGCTGATGGGGCTGGAATCCGACGACAAGCGCGAACGGGAACGCGACCTGTCGGCCCGGCGGGACCTCATATCCTCGGTCGCGGGCGAGATCGACATGATGACCGGCGGGCGGCGGATGGATGCGGTGATCGACCGCGTGGCCGAGGCGCTGGCGAAGCTGGCAACCGATGGCGGGCGGCCGAAGGCCGGGGGCGAGTGGAAGCGCGCCCAGGACGAGGCAGTTGCGCTGGCGGCGGAAGAGGCGGTGTTGCGCCCGCGGGCGGAACGTCTGTCGGGTGATCTGGCCCAGCGGTCCGAGGTGAACCGCATGCTGATCCGCCTGACTGATCCTGCCGATGTCGCCCTTCGCGCGCAGGCACTGAGCGAAGCCCAAGCCGTACATCAGGCGGCGCTGGCGCACCAGACAGAGGTCTCGCAGGCCGAAACCGCCCTGCGGCTTGCCCGGCTGGATGCCGACCGCACGCAGCAGGACATCGCGGCGGCACAAACGCTAGCCGCCCGCGTGGACGCCGCGCAAACCGCGCTGGCAAAGGCGGAAAGCGCCGCCACCGCCGCCCGCGCCCGCGCCGATGATTTTGGCCAGCGCGACCGCGCCGCGACGGAAGCGACAGAAGTCCTTGCGCAGAAAACCCGCAACCTGCGCACCCGGTTGCAGGCCGCGACCCGGGCCGAGACTGCGCAGGCCGCAAGGGCACAGGCCGTGGACCTGCAACGCCGCCTTGATCGTGCGACAGGGCTGCAGACGACCCTAGACCAGACCCGTGCGCGGCGGGCGCGGATCACCGTGACCGCCCGGATAATCGAGGCCGCCGACAAGGCGCAATCCGCCCTCGACCTTGCCCGCGCGCGGGCCGAGGCGCA
>JAGWVA010000029.1 GCA_028875855.1 Paracoccaceae bacterium | reverse complement strand
GTGCTCCTTGATCGGCTCCGGGCTTGGCGTCAGATGCCCCAGCGGCAAAGTCTGTTCGCGGCGCGATGCCACCGTTCGCGCCGCCTCTTTCGACGGTGACGAAGCATGGATACATGAGAAAGCGGCGCCGGGACATCTGCCCGGCGCCGAAGATGACCGTGCTACCTGCGCGGTGGATCAATCCGCCGTTTCCGCCCCGCCTTTATCCTTGTGAACCTCAACGCTCACCGGGGCATAGTCGGCCAGCTTCAGATCGAATGTGATCGTCTTGGCATGGCCATTTGTGTGATAGATCGAGTTCGGATTGGCGCGGAAGTGTCCTGGCAGGCCGCTTTCATCGAGGTGAATGCGCGCCTCGCCGTTGGCCGGAACCGTGAAGCCGGTGAGCTGCTTGAAATAACCCTCCAGCTTTCCGGTCTTCAGGTCCTTGATCGTGTAATAGATCGAAAAGCCTGTCTCGGGCGTGGCGCTCGTGTTCTTCACCAGCAGTTCAAGATGGTCCGAGACCGTCTTGTGATGCGAGTAGTCATAGTTGTTTTCAACCAGCGCCTTCTGAATGCGAAAGGGTGCGGCGGCCCCCGTCTGTGCGATGGGGTTTGCCAGATAGGTCGGGTCTTTGTCCTTGAGGTCATTGATGCCGTCACCATCAGTGTCCGCATTCATCGGATCGGTTCCCAGCAGCTTTTCCGCGGCGTTGGGAATGCCGTCGTGATCGAAATCAGAGCTTGCGGCATGGGCGACGGATGTCGCGAGGGTCGTCGCGAGGAGGGCCGCTGCACCGAGGACGAGGATCTTGTTGGAAGACATGTTGGCTCTACTCCTTTGAAAGCCGGTTGGGATCGAGGGGGCGTGACAGCAGCACGAGCAGAAGCACGCCGATGACCGAGATGAGCCAGATGATGTCTCCGGTTTTCTCGATCAGGATGGGGGACAGCGCCTTGCCCGTGTAGATGTTCTTGATGCCGAGGATCGCGAAGGTCAGGCGCTCGAAATGCTTCGTGGGCGAGATGATCTCGATCCCGTTGCGAAGGGTCTCGTAGGTCGAAAAGCTGGCAAGGATCGCATGTTCCTGCGCCTTGGTGACGTGCAGTTGAGCAAAGACGCCGCCGGCCACCTGATTGTCGGGATCCATGGTGTCGCCGATTTGGGGCGCGATCAGCACGACGGTCAGCCACACGGTGAAGGCCACCAGCAGCGCATTGGGCAGCTTTTTCGCCCAGAGGGCGGCCATGAACCCGATCAGGAAGAAGATCAGCGCGTAAGCTGTGGCGAGCAGATCGACGATGATAAGGCGCAGGACGTCATTCAGGCTGAGGACAACCCCGCCCAACAGAGAAACGCTTGCGCCGGCCAACAGGAAGGTGCCCGTGAGACCGATGAAGATCAGCGCAAGGGCACCGGCGATCTTGCCCAGCAGGAACTGGATCCGCCCGACCGGCCGCGTCATGATCAGCGCGAGGGTCTGACGCCCGCGTTCATTCGCCGCCGCTCGATAGCCGATCAGGATACCGATGACAGCGCCGATGATCTCTACATGCTCGACAAAGCCACGCAGCAGCTTGAGCGGGTAGAACTCGGGCTTCGCGATGACGGCTGCCGACTTGCCAAGGGCCAGCAGGGCGGCCCGGGCGGCGTTGTAGGTCGTCACGTCGGTCTTGAGCGCGATCGCCCCGACAACAAGGGCGGTCATCGCGGCCGTCACGAGGAACAGGGTGACAATCAGCACGAAACGATCGCGCCACGTGTCGCCGATTTCCTTTTCGGCAATGACCAGGATGGGGTTGGTGTGGTCAGCCATTGTAGTCTCCACGGGTCATGTCCATGCGCGACAGCGCAGATCGGGCGGCAAGGGCCAGCAGCACCAGCGCCATCAACAGCGTGGCCCAGGGGCTGATCGCCGCGCGATCGGCAAAGCCCGGCGGCAGCATGTCGAGCAGCTGCGCCGCGAGCGTTCGATAGGCTTCCGCCAGAGAGACCGGGCCCAGCAGGAGACCGGTCAGTTGAAAGAACGTCGAACTGGGCGGAGCGGTCAAAGCCGTGACCGGGTTCAGGGAAGCGACCGGGTTGATGTTGGAGGTGAGCTGGGGAAGGATGAAGGTGAAGCTGAGCCAGGCAGTGATCGGGATCAGCAGGCCAACCGTTTCGGACCGGGACAGTGCCCCGAAGGTCAGACCGAGCAGGCCGAAGACCAGCATGTAAAGACCCGAAACCGCGTAAAAACCGAAGAGCTTCACCCAATCATGGGCGGAGAGATGAAACCCCGGCAGGATGAAGAAGGTGGCGACGCTCACCAGGGCCGCAAAGGCAACAAGGCCGCAGAGGATCGACACCAGGGCGGCGGTCTTGCCCAGCGCATAGGCGCGCCGCTCTACCGGACGGGTGCCGATCAAGGGCATGACCCCTGCCTTGCGGTCGCTGGCGATCAGTTGGTAGCCGATCACGATGCCGGCCAGCGATCCAATCAAAGACACATAGGTCGCCATGTTGCGCAGCAGGTATAGGGGCGACGCCGCCAGCAGCGGATTTGGCGGGACGGCCATACCCTGTTTGGTCAGGTAGACCGCGGCGCTTTTGTAGATCGCATCGACGGTCGAGGTCGCGGACCAGCCAAGAAAGGCTGAGACGAAGATCAGCGCCACAAACAGGGCTGCAATGATCGCAACCGTCTGTTCGCGCACCACGGTGCCGAGGGAATGCCGCAGCACGATGCGTGCTGGCGATGGGGAGGTCGTCATCATCACGCCGCCTCGTCTTTCCGGGCCACCGGCGTGATCGACAGGTAAAGCTCTTCAAGCGCGGCATCGTCACCGTAGCGTTCCGAGACGGCGGTGATCGTGTCGTTGAACACCAGCCGACCCTGGTTGAGAACACCGATCGTGTGGCAGGTCTTGGCGATCTCGCTGATCAGGTGGGTGTTCATGAAGATCGTCGTGCCGAATTCGGTATTTAGGCGGACAATCAGGTCGCGCAGCGTCTTGATCCCGAGAGGGTCGAGACCCGAAGTCGGTTCGTCGAGAAAGAGCACCGCGGGGCGATGAAGGATCGCCTGCGCGAGCCCGATCCGCTGCCGCAGACCTTTGGAAAACGACCCGACGAGGCGGTCGGCCAGATGCTGGCTTTCCAGAAACTCGAGGGTTTCGTCGATCCGGCGTTCAAGGTTTTCCACACCGGAAAGCCTTCCAAAGAACCGCAGGTTCGCGCGCGCCGTCATCGTGTCGTAAAGGCGCACGTTTTCCGGAACGTAGCCGATGTGCCGGCGAACCTCGTTCGGGGCCTCTTCGACCGAATGGCCGCAGATCTTCGCCATGCCTGAACTCGGCGCCATCAGCGTCGTCAGGATGTGGATCGTGGTGGTTTTGCCGGCACCGTTGTGTCCAAGAAATCCGAAGACTTCCCCCTGCCTGACCTCGAGGGTCAGGTTCCTGAGGGCGGTATGCCCCGATGCGTAAGTCTTGTTCAGATCAACGATCTCGATGACCGTGTCAGGCATGTGCGCTCCTTGCGAAAGAGGCGTGACGCCACGCGGCAGATGGGTCTGCCGCGCATCGCCACGGGGGCTCCGGGGTCTGGCGCTTGAAGCGGCATGCAGACATCGCAGTCAGATCTGCGACCTCGGCGTCCGCCCCAAAGCAAGGCAGGAATGCCATCCGCAATTCACCGCAACTTTGCGGCAAACTTACCTATTTGTATGTTTGGAGGTCGTGTCCGTTCGTGTCCGGGGCGAAAGGTCCGTCACGTGGCTCGAACTTAGCCGAGCGCGACGAACCGCAGCGTGACCCGGAGCCCCGGTCGGGCGTCTTCCAACGTGAGCGGCGCCTCGTGCAGATCGGCCACGGCCTTCACCAGGCTCAGGCCAAGGCCGGAGCCCGGAGTCGTCCGGCTGCGCTGCAATCGGTAGAGCCGACGCAGGACATTCTTTCGCTCGGCCTGCGGAATACCGGGGCCGTTGTCCTCGACGTCGGCCAGCACATACCCGCCGTCCACCCGCAGGGCCGGTCGGATCACGGTGCCGCGCGGGCAGTGGCGGATCGCATTCTCGATAAGATTGGCAAAGCACTGTGTGAGGAACTCGGCATCGCCCCGCACCGGGCGCGCCCCGGTCATCGGCAGAGCCGGCATCTCCAACCGCATCCCGGCATCCTCGGCCACATCCACGTAGACCTCGGCCACCGAGGTCAGGACCCGGCCAAGATCTACCGGACCAAACCGCTCGCGTCGGGCGCCTGCCTCGATCTGCGCGATGCGCAAAAGCGCCGAGAAGGTGTTTCCGATCGCGTCCCCCTGCGCAAGAGCAGCGGTCAGCGCAGCCTGGGGATCCTCGCCCCGCTCGGATGCGTCCAGCGCCTCCGACACAAGCATGCGAAGCCTGTTCAGCGGCGTGCGCAGATCATGGGCGATGTCGTTGCTGACCGTCCGCATCCCTTCGACCAACCCAGACAGCCGTTCCAACGTCGCATTTACCTGCCGCGAGACGCGGTCGATATCATCGTCAGAGTTTGTCAGCGGCAGCCGGGCCGTCAAATCGCCATTGGCCACCCGGTCCAGCGTCCGTGTAACGACGGCCAGACGCCGTCGCACCCGAAGTGCGATGAAACCCCCGCCACCAAGCGCCACCGCAAGCGCAAAGAGCGAAGACCACATCATCGCGGCCTGGATCGTCTCGCGCAGGGCGTCAACGTCGGAATAATCGACCCCCACCAGAAGCCTGTCGCCGTTCACATCGCCGACCAGCACGCGAAACGGGATATCCCCCGTGCGCCCGAAGACCTTCGGCGGCTGGTTGGACCATCCGGTCGGAACCGAAACGGGCGGGATGTTGGCCGCCAGAACGCGCCCCTCCGGGCTGAGCAATTCATAGACCGTCGTGCCGTCCCGCATCGCGCCAATCTGCGCCCGCACAGCCTCGGGGAGATCGGGGTCGCCATTACGATCGGAATTCGAGCTTATCAGCGTGAACAGTTCCGTAATGCGCTGATCCTGACGCTTTGCCAGTTCATGGCGCATCATGGTAAAGGCTGAGGCCGCCGCCACCAGGTAGGCCGCTACGACAAGCACCGCAAAGGCGAGCGCAAGGCGAACCGGGGTGCGGCGGATCAGGCTATCTCGGAGCACGGAGCGAATACCCGGCGTTCTTGATCGTGTGCAGCAGTTGCACCGCGAAGGGTTTGTCGATCTTGGCGCGCAGGCGGCTGATATGAGTTTCGACGACGCTGGTCTGTGGATCGAAGTGGAAATCCCAGACCCGTTCCAGCAACATGGTCCGCGTCACCACTCGCTCGGCGTTGCGCATCAGCACCTCGAGCAAGGTAAACTCCTTTGGGAGCAGGTCGATACGAACCTCCCCCCGCCGGGCCGTTCTCCGGACGAGATCCAGTTCAAGGTCTCCGACGCGCAGGACCGTCTGCACCTCCTGGCCCGGCGGACGGCGAGACAGGGCATTGACGCGGGCCATCAGCTCGGCAAAGGCGAAGGGCTTGACAAGGTAGTCGTCGGCCCCGGCCTCCAGCCCCTCGACGCGGTCATCCACTCCGCCGACGGCCGTCAGGAAGAGAACAGGCATCCGTTTGCCGGCGGCGCGCAGCGCCCGGATCATCGACAGCCCGTCGAGCCCAGGCAGCATCCGGTCCGCGATCAGGATGTCATACTCCTCACGCGAGGCCTGAAACAGGCCATCGGCGCCGTCGCCCAGCCGGTCACAGGTATGACCGGCCTCCGTCAACCCCCGCACGACATAGGCCGCCGTACTGTCGTCATCCTCGATCAGCAAAATGCGCATGTCGGTCCTCTGGTGGATCTGACGTCAACAGGCGAAGCGCACCGAAGTAGCGCGATCCTCGACGATACCGGATGGTAGGCTACAAGCAGCAACGACGCAGAACCTGATCAATGTTGGAGTGGTGTTCCCATGAATACATGTTGCGTTTAGGCCAAAACCGGGTCGGGTGAAATGCCAAGCGCCTCAGCTTACATGGAAGTAAACTCCGCGGCGCCCGACAAGGCCCAAGTGTTGTTCGTATCAACGCATCAAGACCGGGGCTTGAGATCACCACGATGCCGCGCCTTGCGTGAACGTCTGTGGGGACCGGCAAAAGGTCTGCCCGGCCGCAGTCCCGCAAAGGGAAGGAAAGAGGCGATCGCGTTTTCGCACGCATCCGGCGGGTTCAGTGACGAGTCTTGGACACCTGTCGGCGCACAAGACACACCGCGCTTCAACGCTGGCAGATTTCGAAAGCCCACATCAGGGCGCTGACGTCCAAGATCAAGCTTGTGTAAGCGGCGTATGATCCACATGGATGTTTCGCCCGCGGTGCAATCCAAGTTTGGCCGCCGAACTGGATGGCCGGGTGCGGCGTCGAAAAGATAGCCCCCGATGGCCGTGGACTTCTCGGGCCTCTGTGCCTATCTCCCGTCCATGATCGCGCGTCTGCTGACCCTCTTTGCCATTGTGTCGATCGCCGTCGGAATGACGGTCGGATCGTCTCATGCCACGCGCGTCGGGGGCGTGATGGTCGGTCAATCGCACCACGGCCACACCTTTGCGGTGGGTCAGGCCGCGGCGGACAGCCGTTCCTGCTGCAAGGGCACTCCGGCGCAGGGATCGGGGCATGACTATCTTTGCCAGATCATGTGTGCTGGCGGCTCCGTCGCGCCGGCCGCCGTGGACGCGGGGGCGGTCGTCATGCTGACAGCCTCATGGCACGACCCGCGCCCCGAGGCATGGCACGTTGGCCGTTCGCCCGGACCGGACGATCGTCCGCCAAAACACCGTCTCATTTGAAACTGCCCAGGCGGATGCCTGCGGTAACCCTCAGTTTTGATGAACGGGACGAGATGTCCCGAGGAGACGATCATGACCACGATTTCGCGGCGCGGCTTCCTTGCCGCCAGCGCTTCAGCAATTGCCGCCACGCAGATGCCGCGCCTGGCCTTCGCGCAGACACCGGCGCCGATCGGCCTGACCGCAGGCACGCGCACCCTCGATATTGACGGGCGCGCGGCGACCGTTTTCGGCCTTGCCGGTCCCGCGGGACAGGGCCTCGTTCTGGCACCGGGAGAGCGTTTCCGGGTCAACCTGACAAACACGCTTGATACCGGGACGATCATCCACTGGCACGGCCAGATCCCGCCCAACGTGCAGGACGGTGTGCCAAACATGCCGATGCCGGTCCTCGCTCCGGGCGAAACCCGGTCCTATGACTTCGAAGCCCAGCCCGGGACGTTCTGGATGCACAGCCACATTCCGGTTCAGGAAATGCGGCTGATGGCGGCTCCGTTGATCGTGAGGTCTGCAGCCGACGTCGGCGCGGACCGGCAGGAGGTGGTGATGTTCCTGCACGATTTTTCCTTCGCTTCGCCCGAAGAGGTTCTGGCGAAGATCGGTGCCGCAGGAAGCGGCGCGGACCACGGCGCGGAGGCTGGCCACGGGGCGGGCTCTGCCGGCCATTCGATGCCGGGCATGAGCGGGATGGCGAATGGCGTCATGTCCGGCATGGGCGGGATGGCAATGGACCTGAACGACTATGACTGGGACGCCTACCTCGCCAATGACCGCACCCTTTCGGACCCCGAGGTCGTGCATGTTGAACGAGGGGGGCGCATCCGGCTTCGGGTCATCAACGCCGCCGCGGCGACGGTGTTCTGGATCGACACGGGCGATGCCGAGGCGCGCCTTGTCGCGGTTGACGGTCATGCGGTCGTGCCGGTCCCCGGAAACCGCTTCGGGCTGGCGATGGCGCAGCGGCTCGATCTCGAGATCCACCTTCCAAAGCGCAGCGGCGTCTGGCCGATCCTAGCGCTGCGAGAGGACGCACGAGAGCGCACCGGCCTGATCCTCGCCACGAAGGGCGCGGAGGTTCGTCGTGTAGCTCAGATTGCCGAAGCCATGGCCCCGGCCTTCGATACTACCTTCGCGCAGGAAAGCCGGCTGATCGCGCAGAAGGCCCTGCCCGACCGGCCGATCGACCGTCGGCACATGCTGATGCTGGCTGGCGCGATGAAGCCCTATGTCTGGACGATCAACGGGGCCGTGTGGGACCGGCACCAGCCGGTCGGCGCACGAAGCGGAGAGCGCGTCCTGCTGACCTTCCACAACATGTCGATGATGGGCCATCCGATGCACCTGCACGGCCATGTGTTTCAGGTTGTCGGCCTGAACGGACGGGCGATCGCGGGGGCGCTGCGCGACACGGTCTATGTCCCTGCGATGTCGATGGTCGATGTGGCCCTTGATGCCGGCGAGGCTGCGCGCTGGATGCTGCATTGCCATCACATGCCGCATCTGGCGAGCGGCATGATGACCGAATTCGCGGTCACCGCCTCGGCCTGAACCCTGCCGGGGCGCTCGTCTGGGCGTCCCGGTTTTCCGGAAGGTTCGGCTTGGTCCGGGCCGATGTCGCAGGCCTTTCACCATTCACACAGACCCGATCCCGGACCTGTCGGTCGCGCAGGCTGGCGGTCCAGCGCGCGATAAGACGTGCGGGGGATCACGGGGTTGACCTTCCCTCACGGGAAGCCTGTAGCCTGAGCGCGACACACCGGACATGCACGCTGATGCATGAATGCCGCGACGGATTGACGGCGATCGATTGACCTTCCGCCCGAAAGGGAATGACCCATGCCGCTTTTCATCCATGACATATCAGCCGCACTTTATCTATCGGCAGCAATGGGTTGGGAGGTTCTGTGGGGGTTGATCCTGGGATTCACCCTTTCGGCCATGGTCGATGCGCTGGTATCGAAGGCCGAGATGCAGCGGCTCTTGCCGGACGCCTCTGCCCGGTCGATCACACGGGCGTCCCTGCTCGGCGCGGCCTCTTCCTCCTGTTCCTACGCCGCCGTAGCCGTCGCGCGGTCGCTCTTCCGCAAGGGCGGCGATTTCACCGCCGCAATGGCGTTTCAATTCGCCTCGACGAACCTCGTGATCGAACTGGGCATCCTGCTTGTCGTCCTGATGGGGTGGAGCTTCGGCGCGGCCGAATTCGTCGGCGGACCGATCATGATCGCGCTGTTGGTCGTCATGTTCCGCTTCTTTCTGCGTCCCCACATGGTCAGGACGGCGCGGAAACAGGCCGATCGCGGCCTTCAGGGCCGGATGGAGGGGCACGCCGGCATGGCGACGATGGCGAAAACGGGCAGCTGGCGCGACCGATTGGCTTCGGAAGAGGGATGGGACGCCATCAGCCATTACTTCGTGATGAACTGGTCGATGCTCTGGAAGGAGATCGCCGTCGGCCTGCTGATCTCGGGCACGCTGGGGGCGCTGGTGCCGAACAGCTTCTGGCACGTGGTCCTCTTCACCGGGGACCCGGTGCTCAGCAAACTCTGGGGGCCTGTCATCGGCCCGCTGATCGCGGTGGCCTCGTTCACCTGTTCCATCGGAAACGTTCCGCTCGCGGCCGTGTTGTGGAACGGCGGGATCAGCTTCGGCGGGGTCGTGGCTTTCATCTTCGGCGATCTCATCATCCTGCCGATCCTGAACATCTACCGCAAATACTACGGTCTGCGCATGGCCGCCTTCCTTGCCGTGACCTTCTACGTGGCGATGGTCCTTGCCGCGCTGGCCCTAGAGGTTCTTTTCGGCGCCGCCGGGATCGTGCCAGCCGCCCGTAGCGCGAACGTCGGGGAAGTGGCCTTCTCGCTGAACTACACGACGGTCCTGAACGTCATCATGCTGCTGCTGGCGGGCTGGCTTTACCGCCGTTACCGCCGCACGGGCGGGCCCGAGATGATGCGAGCGATGGAAAGCGGCGGGGGAGACGGTCCCCACCATCACGGCGGATAAGGCCCACAGGACGGCGAGCTGGGACCGCACGATCCGTCCGGACTGCGCTCATAGGGGGCAATCCGCCCGCCGCTGGCGTTTCATCGAAGGCCGTCTTTGAGGCAAGTGGCTACCCGGGCCGCGGCTTCAGGGGCTTGTGGAACGCCCCTGTGCTTCCGTCGGAAGACGCACGATCGCTCGAAGACCGCCCTCCGGACGGTTCTCCAGCGCGATCTGACCGCCGTGGGCCAGAACGATGGTCCGTGCGATGGACAGGCCGAGGCCGATCCCGCCCGTCTCGCGCGACCGAGATGTCTCCAGCCGGACGAAGGGATCGAAAACCCGCTCGAGACTTTCAGGGGGGATGCCCGGCCCCTCGTCCTCGACGGTGATCGTAACGCCGCCCACGTCTTCGCGCGCAGAGACGGTGGCGCGCGTTCCATAGCGAAGCGCATTCTCGATCAGGTTGCGCAAGGCGCGGCGCATCGCGTTGCGCCGCATCCGCATCACGACCCCGGGCACGTGACCCAGCGTCACCGCACCGCCCGCTTCGCTGATTTCATCGGTCAGGCCACCGAGGAAATCGACAAGCTGCACGCTTTCCACCGGTTCCGTGGTGGCCATGCCCCGAGCGAAGGCGAGCGTGGCTTCCACCATTTCCTGCATCTCGACGATGGTCGCGATCATCCGGTCACGCGTCTCCTCGTCGTCCACCATCTCGGCACGGACGCGCAGCGCGGTGAGCGGCGAGCGCAGATCATGGCCGACGGCCCCCAGAAGCTTGGTGCGTTCATTGACGAACCTGTGCAACCGCTCCTGCATCTGGTTGAAGGCGGACGCGACACGGCGCATCTCTTCGGGGCCCTCGGGACGAAGCGGTTCGGTGTCCTCCCCGCGGCCAAGACGATCTGCCGCAAGGGCAAGCCCCTTCAACGGGCCAACCACCCGCGAAAGCGCCAGCCAGAGAACCATCGCAAGCAGTGCCGCCGTAACGATGAAGGTGGCGATCTCGGAACCCACGATCTGATACGGCGGCTCGTGGAAGCGCGAAACCATGTTCAGCCAGTCTCCCTTCGGCAGGCTGATGGAGAGCTTCAGTTCCAGAGTGCTTCTTTGACCACCGGTCATCTCTTGATGCATGCGCAGCATCGACGGCGTGGCACCCGCCATGGGCGGCATCGCATCCGTCATCGGGCCATGCAGCATTTCAACCCTGACGGAACCGTCATTGCCGGGGCCGAGGATGGTCCGGATGCGCTGCGCGATCCAGTTTGGTCCGGGATGATCGGCCCCCTCGACGATCGGCGCCTTTGCCAGGCTGAATTGCACGAGAGGCGAGCTGGCCGCCCGGAGGATTTGCGGGTGAAGATCAACAGGAGCGTCTTGCAGCAGCCGGGCGATGTTCCCGGCGCGGTCGGCCGCCTCGAGCGCCAGCGCGGATCGGACGGCCAAGGCCCGCTGGTCAATGAACAGCCACAGCGTCAGGGCCTGCGCGATGGCCAGCGCCACGACGATCGTCAGAATGATCTGTCCCCGAAGCGTCGCCGGACGCGGCAGCCTCATGATCCCTGCTCCACGTCGGCGGCAAGGCTGTAGCCGCCGCCGCGCACCGTCACGATGATCTCGGGGGCCGAGGGGTCGCGTTCGATCTTGCGGCGCAGCCGGCTGATCTGGTTGTCGATCGTGCGGTCGAAGACATGCGCCGACCGGCCTGAGGTGATGTCGAGCAACTGATCCCGGCTCAGGACGAAACGCGGCCGGGCCAGCAGCGCCGTCAGCAGCCGGAAATCGGCCGTCGTCAGAACCTCCTCGCGCCCGTCGGCCGCCGTAAGCCGTCGCGTGTCCGTGTCCAGCATCCATCCGGCAAAGCGCAGCCTGTGGCCGGAGGGCGCCCCTGCCACCCGGGGTGCGCGATCCACCCGCCGCAGGATGGCCTTGATGCGGGCCAGCAATTCCCGCGGGTTGAAGGGCTTGGGCAGATAGTCGTCTGCGCCCACCTCAAGCCCGATGATGCGGTCGGTTTCCTCTCCGAGGGCCGTCAGCATCAGGATCGGGATCGACCCGTCGGCGCTGAGCCGGCGGCAGACGGAGATGCCATCCTCCCCCGGCATCATGACGTCGAGCACGATCAGGTCGAACCGCCCGGCGCGCAGTTTCTCGTCCATCTCATGGGCATCGCGCGCGGTCGTGGCGCGGTAGCCGTTCCGCTCGAGATAGCGGCTGACGGCGTCGCGGATCTCGCGATGGTCATCGACGATCAGGATATGAGGTTCGGTGGTCATGTGGTCCTTCTACCCCATCCCGCGGTCCGGGAATAAGAAACCGTGTCGCGGATCGTCGCAAGCGGCGGGCCTGCGACAAACGGATACAAAACAACCCGGACTTGGCATCCTTCTGCGACGTTGGGCCACCAGATTGAGGGCATCGGGAAAACGAACCCAAGAGGTGATACCATGAAACGCAAGACGGTTTTGGCGGCGGGGCTGGTCGTGGCTCTGGCCGGTGTCGCGGCGATTCCGGCCCTTTCGCACGGCGCTGGCGAGGGCTGGGGCCACATGCAGGGTTACGGGCCGGGTGCGATGATGGGACAGGATGGCGACGAAGGTGGTCCCGGCTTCGGAATGGGTGGAGCCATGCAAGGCCATGGCCCGGATGCCATGATGGGACAGCGCGGCGGCCCTGAGAGGATGGGCGGCTTCGGCGGCGGTGCAAGGATGCATGGCGCCATGGAAGAGATGATGGGTCAAATGATGGCCATGCATGGCGGCGGCCTCGGCCCGATGGGCAGGCCGGACATGATGGGCGCTTTCGTCAGCAAGTTCGACACCAACCACGACGGGACGGTCAGCCCCGACGAGATGCGCGCCGGACTTCAGGCCGCGCTCAAGCAATACGACAAGAACGGCGACGGCACGCTGTCGCTCGATGAATTCGCGGGTTTCTACGCGGACATCACCCGCACGGCGATGGTTCGGCACTTTCAGGCGCTTGATGTGAACGGGGACGGGAAGGTCACCGCGGATGAGATCGTTGCCCCGGCCGATCGGATGGATCAGATGCAGAGCCTCTGGCACGCGCATCACGGGGCCGGCACGGCGATTCCCGCGCCCGGTAGCCAGAGCGAAGACAAGTAGGGCAAAGGGCCCGCCGGTCGGACCGGCGATTCAACACAGACGACAGGAGACAGCCATGATGGGTTTTGGTTTCGGCGGCTTAGGGATGATCCTGTTCCTCGTGCTGATCGTGCTCGCCATCCTCGCTCTTGCAAAATACCTCGGGAAATAAACCGCGGCTGGACCATGGGGCCGGCGATGCTGACCCAGATCGACAGCGCCCGACTGTGGACGGTATCGGCTGCGCCAATCGTGCGGCCGATACCATCGTTTCTTGAGCACGGGAAACCGGGCCTGAATTGAATTTGACGCAAAGGAAGATGGCCCCGCCATCAATTCAAAGATTTGCATCTTTTTATTTGAATCCAGGCGAAAATTACAAAATATGCCATCATGCTGAATTACAATTATAAATTCGAAATCCTGCAGTGCGTCATTCTGTCATCATTAAATTGATTCAGGTCAATTCATCCTCGCGCCAAGAAAAATAAAATGATGGCGAAGAAAATTCCTTCATGAACGAAAACGGTATCCGGATACGTTTCGGATATTGCAGAAAGGAGTGCCCGAAATGATTGACCGTGGGACAGGGTTTCTGGTTTCTGCCGGCTTCGCAGCCGCCGTGGCCATGAGCGCAGGGCATGCAATGGCCGCGGGACCGCAGGCACAACCGACGATCAAGACAATCTATGTGCTTGCCGATGACATGGGCCTGATCGGTCCCGACAAGCAGCATCACGACAGTTTCCTGCCGTCCAGTTTCGTGCTGAAAGCCGGTCAAAGCTACAAGCTCGTCTTCGTCAACTACGACGACATGCCCCACAGCTTCACCGCGCCGGGCCTGAATGTGAACGTCATCGTCAAGGCGGCAACGCACAAGAACGGCACCGATGCGGTCGTGCCGACCGAAACCGCCTATACGTTCACGCCAACGAAAGCCGGTCAATTCCGCTGGCACTGCAATTTCCCGTGCGACATGGGCGACGGGAAAGGCTGGGCAATGAAGGCAAGCGCTTCGGGGAAGGATGCCGTGGGTTACATGGCAGGCTACGTCGTCGTGATGTAGCCCGAACCGACATCGCATTCGACGCGCTGCAGCCGATGCCATCGGCTGCAGCTTGTCAGTTCATTGGCCGACATCAGGACCATTTTCACGGACACTCAAGCACTTGAGCACCGGCCAAAGCCGTCAGGAGCCACGCTTCGATCGTTTCCATATGTGGAGGCAGCTCCCTTGCCCAACCCGCTGTAAAATCCTCAAACGCCGCAGCATTCAGACCGTTCAATCCAACAAGGACCGGCACGCCTAGCGCAAGCGCCTTGGCAATCGCGTGGCGGAACCCTCGCCCCTCTGCCTCGTGCTTGCCGAACTTGTTGACGATCAGCACATCAACCCCCGCTGCCAGCCGCGTTTCGGTCAGCCCCACGGCGGTTTCCAGCGCCTCAGGGTCCAGCCGACAGCCACGCGACGAGGGACCCAGGTCCTGCGAGATCCGGATGATCGGCCCGGCGGGCAGCACCTTCACATCCATGTCGCAGGGTCCGCCGCCCTTCCGTTCGGTGTTTGTCTGAACTGTTCCTGCAAGCCGCAGACCGCGGGCGGCCAGATGCGAGAGCAGAAGGTCGGTAGTCCCGCGCCCGGCCGTGGTTGTAAAAGCGATCTGCATGGCAAGTCTTTCAGAAACGGAAGGGAAGAAACTCGATCCAGCCGCCGGGCGGGACCGATGCGATCTCGGCCGGAAGGCAGGCAAAGCCGTCAAAGTCCACGAGGTCAGAGACACGATGCGACTGCGTATTGGCGGGAAACCGGATCACTTCGCGCCCCTGACCGTCAGGACCGACAAGCCGCGCCGGCCGGAACTCGCAGCGGCCTGGACGATGCGACAGAGCTACGTCCGCAACGACACGGCGGCGCGATACGGTGGCACATCGGGCACCGGTCAGCCGTTCGAGTATCCGCGTCCCGAACAGGGCCCAGCCGGTCAGCACCGCCAGCGGATTGCCCGGCAGACCCAGCCAGACCGACTGCCCCAGCGTGCCATGCGCCACCGGCTTGCCGGGTTTCATCGCGACACCCGCGAAATGCAGGCGCCCACCCAGGTGCTCCAGCACCGGGCGCAGATGATCGGCCGCACCGACCGAAACGCCACCGGTGGTTACCACCAGATCGGCGATCTCCGACAGTCGGGCAAGCCTGTCAGCGATCGTTGAGGGATCGTCCGCCACGCGCTCGGGCGGTAGCAGCACCACCTCGGGCCGGTCCAGAAGCGCCCCAAGCAGCGGGCCGTTCACGTCGCGGATGGCCCCGGGCGACAACGCGGCATCGGCATCCCGGAGTTCGTCGCCCGTCACCAGCACGGCCACCCGGATGCGCCGTAGGACGGTCGGTGTCCCCTGCCCCGCCGCCGCAAGGATGGCGATCTCGGCCGGACCTACCCGTGTGCCCGCCTCAAGGATCACTGCCCGTGCCGCCATGTCCGATCCCGCGCGGCGGATGTTCTCTCCCGGTCGCGGCAGGCGGTGCAGATGGATGCTGTTGCCCAGCCGCTCCACGTCTTCCTGCGCGATCACTGCGGTGGCACCGGGCGGGATCGGCGCACCGGTGAAGACCTGCACCGCACCGTGGCACGGGTCTACCGGTGCCTGCCCAGCAAGAACCCGCCCGGTGACGGGCAGCACCCAGGGGCCTGCCCCCGGCAGACCGGCGGGATCGAGCGCGTAGCCGTCCATCGCCGAATTGTCGAATGGAGGGACCGCGCCCGTGACGCGGACAGGGGCGGCAAGGACACGGCCCCGCGCTTTCACAAGCGGCACGGCCTCGGCACCCTCGACCGCGCGGACAACAGCGTCGATCTTCGCCAGGGCAGCATCGACAGAAAGCAGCCCCTTGGGGTCCTGCGCGCCACAGTCGCACCCGGTGGCGGCAGCAAGGGGGGCGATCGAGGTCATTGCACGACTCCGACAGGATGGGCGACAGAGGGCGGCATCAACGCGTCCAGCCCGCGCCGCTGCACCATGGCACGCAGCAGCCGGTCACGGTCGCGTCGGTTCAACCGTGCGCGGGCCAAGGGCAGGACGATGGCATTCTCGACGATCAGCTGGCGCAGGCTGGTGCGGGCGAAGGACAGCGCATCGGCCACCTCGGGTGGCTCCAAAGGCGCACCGCCTTCCGCCAGCCGGACCATCAGCGCCCCAACCCGTGTCATCTCCAGACGTTCGCGGGTGTGGTCCGACATCAGCGCATCCAGCGTCGGGCCGATCGCTTCCTCGGGCAGGCAGCGCAGGCGCAGCACCGGGAACAGCCCGGCCTCCTCGTCTTCCAGATGTGGCGGCAGTTCGTCCCGAAGGAAGCGGGCGATGGCGCAGGGATCATCCTCGGGTCGCGACTGAGCCTCGGCGATGCGCCGCAGGGCGGCGTGGATGCAGCGGGCCCGCATGTGGTCACGCGCGATCAGGTCCAGCGGATCGCCCAGACGGCGCAGCTCTGCCGCCGAGGGGGCCGACTTCGGCGGGACACAGCCACCCCGCGCCATCGGCCTAGCCTTCCGCCGCGACAGGCGCCAGATCGACGCCATGAAGGTCTGCCGTCGCCGCCAGCCTGCCGACAAGGCGGCGGCCCGCCGCGGCCCAGGCCGCCTTTTCCATCGCCGCGACAAGACGCGGACGAGCGGCGGCATAGGGCAGTTCGCGCCCCTCGGCCACGGCATCGAGACGGATCAGGTGCCAGCCGTGACGGCTCAAAACGGGCTCCGCCGTCACCGCGCCCTCCGCCAGTTCGCGCAACGCGGCCTCGAATTCCGGCACGGTATCGCCGGGACCAAGCTGCCCAAGCGCGCCGCCTTCGGCCCGCGACGGGCAGTCGCTCTCCGTCCTGGCGATCCGGGCGAAGGCGTCGGGAGCCTTGGCCAGCCGTGCGGCAAGGGCTTGCGCCTTCAACTTCGCCGCGTCCCGGATCGCTGCATCCTGCGGATCGCAGGCAACCAGGATATGCGACACTTCCCAAAGCGGGGCTGAGCGGAAGCGCGAGGGGTCACGCGCCCAGGCGGCGTGGACGGCCGCTTCGTCGGGAACGGCCGTCTCTGCTTCGATGAGGGCGCGGATCAGGGCCTCTTCCTCGGTTTCGCGCTGGCCGGGACCAAGATCCATCGGGTCCGCCTCAAGGCCCCGATGGCGTGCCTCCTGCAACAAGAGCGCACGCACGGCCAGCGCGCGGGCCGCCGCGCGCCAGGCAAGGCCGGGCTTCTCGCGCGGGGCGGGATGCATCTGCGCCTCGGCGGCGATGCGGGCGGCGGGGATCACCTCGCCATTGACGGAGACTTCGGGAAACAGGGGGGCGTTCATCTGCCTACTCCGCCGGTTTTGTGATGGGACGAGCGGCGGGCACCGGGGCGGCATGCGGACGCCGCGCGGGCCCCGCGTGGGTCGGCAGCGCGGCACGGCGGCGCGTGCGCACGATCTGCCAGCCGGTGCGCGTCAGCATGTAGCGCAGGGGCGCCGCGAAGCCCGAGACGATATGGACGAGCCGCGAGAACGGGAACAGCACGAAGATCGTCAGGCCAAGGAAGACATGCGCCTGAAAGATGGCCGAGGCACCGGCTGTGTAGCTGGCCGCGTTCGGATCGAGCGTGAAGATCCCCTGCGCCCATTCCATGAACTTCACCATTTCCGACCCGTCGATATGCCGGGCCGAAACGAAGATGGTGGACAGCCCCAGCATCAGTTGAAGATCGAGGATCGCGAGGATCGCGGTGTCCATCGGGTTCGACGTGGCGCGGATACGCGGATCGGCGGTCCTGCGATGCAGCAGGATCAGGCCGCCCGCCAGCGCCATGACCCCCGCGATGCCGCCCACCGCCATGGCGATGATCTGCTTGGCCTCATGGGGAATATGCAACGCTTCCAAGAGCCAGAGCGGAGTCAGCAGGCCGAAGAAGTGGCCGACGAAGATCGTCAGCACGCCTGCATGGAACAGGATCGACCCAAGGATCAGCTGCCTGCGCCGCAGAAGCTGCGAGGACGAAGATTTCCACGTGAACGGGTCGCGTTCATAGCGCGCGACAGAGCCGATCAGCAGCACGGCCAGCGCGATGTAGGGATAAATGCCGAAGATGAAATCGTGCATGCTTGCCTCCGTCATTCCGCGGCGGTCGCGGTGGGGGGATTTACGGGCCGGTCCATCTGCGCCAGCAGGTCGCGACTGACCGGGCAGCCCGCGTTCGGGTCGGGGCCGAAGGTGATCTCGGACTCCTCCCAGACGGCATCCAGGGCTGCGAGGTCGTGGGGATCGGTCTCTGGCTCGGCCAGAAGCTCGGCCACGGCGGCGCGGTCAGGCGCAGCGCCCGCGATCTGAAGAAGACTGACGAAGACGGCCGCATAGGGACTGTCGCGCCGGGCGAGACGCGCACCCAGCACTTCAAGGATATGGGCCGCCTCCGCCAGCAGGGCCCTGGCTTCTGTCGCGGGACGCGTGGCCAGGTATTCCAGCAGCATCGGCAGGTGGTCGGGCAGCTGCCAGCCCGAGGGTTCGAACCCGCCGGCGCGGTAGGTCTCCAGCAGATCGACCATCGCCCCGCCCCGGTCGCGGCTTTCGCCATGAACATGTTCGAACAGGTTCAGCGAGAGCGAGCGGGTGCGGTCGAAGAGATCGACATAGCGTTCCTGCAACGCGTAAAGGTCGTCACCGGTCAGCCCGTCGATCAGCGGACGCAAGTCCCGACGCGTGGCGGCGGTCAGCCGGGTCTCGGCGGCGAGCACGCCCCCGATCTCGGGCATGACGCCCTGCAACTCGGCCGTGGGGTAGCCCAGCACGAGCGAAAGCGCCTTCAAGGTGCGATCATGGATCATTTCATCGCCTCCGCCATGTTCAGGGGCCGCTTGGGTTTGCCGAAAAGCGAACCCTTCGACGTGCCGGTGGAGCAGGAGTTGCAGTCGGTGAAGCCTTCGCCGGTGCGGATGTCGTAGGCGTTCTCGACCTCTTCGCGGTGGGTGGTGGGGATGACGAAGCGGTCTTCGTAATCCGCGATCGACATGATGCGGAACATGTCCTCGATCGTGCGCCCCGACAGGCCGACGCGCGCGGCGATGCCTTCGTCGATCACGCCGTCCACGGTCTTGGCGCGCATGTAGGCGCGCATCGCCATCATCCGCTCCAGCGCCGAGACCACCGGCGCCTCGTCACCGGCGGTCAGCATGTTGGCGAGGTAACGCACCGGGATGCGCAGGTCGCGCACGTTCGGCATGGTGCCGGCGCCCAGCTTGCCTGCCTCGGCCGCGTTCTGAATGGGCGAGAGCGGCGGGATATACCAGACCATCGGCAGGGTGCGGTATTCCGGGTGCAGCGGGAAGGCGACTTTCCAGTCCATTGCCATCTTCCACACGGGGCTGTTCTGCGCGGCCTTGATCCAGTCTTCGGGAATGCCGTCGGCGCGGGCGGTCTCGATCACGACGGGGTCGTTGGGATCAAGGAAGACGTCAAGCTGCGCATCGTAAAGCCGCTTTTCGTCCGGCACATTGGCCGCCGCCTCGATCTTGTCGGCGTCGTAGAGCATCACGCCAAGGTAGCGGATGCGCCCTACGCAGGTTTCCGAACAGACCGTCGGGTTGCCGCTTTCGATCCGCGGATAGCAGAGCGTGCATTTCTCCGACTTGCCGGTGGACCAGTTGTAATAGACCTTCTTGTAGGGGCAGCCCGAGACGCACATCCGCCAGCCGCGGCACTTGTCCTGATCGATCAGCACGATCCCGTCTTCCTCGCGCTTGTAGATCGCGCCCGAGGGGCAGGAGGCCGCACAGGCCGGGTTGAGGCAATGTTCGCACAGCCGGGGGAGATACATCATGAAGGTGTTCTCGTACTGGCCGTAGATCTCCTTCTGCACGCCCTCGAAGTTGTAGTCCTGCGACCGCTTCTCGAATTCGCCGCCAAGGATCTCTTCCCAGTTCGGGCCCTTCTGGATCTTCTCGATCCGTTCGCCGGTGATCTTGGAATAGGGGCGCGCGGTCGGAAACGCCTCCATCTCGGGGGCGGATTTCAGGTGGTCGTGGTCGAAATCGAACGGCTCGTAATAGTCGTCGATCTCGGGAAGCGAGGGATTGGCGAAGATGTTGGCAAGGATGCGCCATTTCGCGCCCTGCTTCGGTTGCAGCTTGCCCGACCGCGTCCGGACCCAGCCGCCGTTCCAGCGCTTCTGGTTTTCCCAGTCGGTCGGATAGCCCAGGCCGGGCTTTGTCTCTACGTTGTTGAACCAGGCGTATTCGACGCCGTCGCGGCTGGTCCAGACGTTCTTGCAGGTGACAGAGCAGGTGTGACACCCGATGCATTTGTCGAGGTTCAGCACCATGCCGATCTGTGCGCGCACTCTCATTCCGCGGCCTCCTGTTTGGCCGGCCGATCAAGCCAGTCGATTTTCTGCATTTTCCGCACGATGACGAATTCGTCCCGGTTCGCGCCGACGGTTCCGTAGTAGTTGAAGCCGTAGGAAAGCTGGGCGTAGCCTCCGATCATGTGGGTGGGTTTCAGCACCGCGCGGGTGACGGAGTTGTGGATGCCGCCGCGCAGGCCCGTGCGTTCCGATCCGGGCGTGTTCACGATCTTCTCCTGCGCGTGATACATGAAGGTCGTGCCTTCCTTGATCCGCTGCGAGACGACCGCCCGCGCGGTCAGCGCGCCGTTGGTGTTGTAAAGCTCGACCCAGTCGTTGTCGGCAATACCCGCCCTCTTCGCATCAACCTCGGAGATCCAGATCACCGGGCCGCCGCGGTTCAGCGTCAGCATCAGAAGGTTGTCCGAATAGGTCGAATGGATGCCCCATTTCTGGTGCGGCGTGATGAAGTTGAGCACGACGTGCGGCGCGCCCTTCTGCGCGTCGTGGTTCACCGCAGCGGTGATCGTCTTGAGGTCCACCGGCGGGCGCCATGTCACAAAGCCCTCGCCAAAGGCGCGCATCCAGAGGTGATCCTGATAAAGCTGCTGACGCCCGGTCAGGGTGCGCCACGGGATCAACTCGTGGACGTTGGTATAGCCTGCGTTGTAGCACACATGCTCGCTTTCGATCCCCGACCAGGTGGGGGACGAGATGATCTTGCGCGGCTGCGCGGCGATGTCGCGGAAGCGGATCTTCTCGTCTTCCTTGGGCCGCGCCAGATGGGTGTGATCGCGCCCGGTATTGACCCCCAAGGCCTCCCACGCCTTCACCGCCACCTCGCCGTTCGTCTCGGGGGCGAGCATCAGGATGGTTTCGGCCGCGTCGATATCGGTGACGATCTTCGCGCAGCCCTGCGCCGGGCCATCGCCCCATTCGCCATTGAGCTTGCGCAGCGCCTCGACCTCTTCGCCGGTCTGCCAGCCGATGCCCTTGCCGCCGTTGCCCAATTTGTCAAGGAGCGGCCCCAGCGCAACGAAGCGGTCGTAGATCGCGCGGTAGTCGCGTTCGACCGCGATATAGGCCGGGGCGGTCTGGCCCGGGATCAGATCGCATTCGCCCTTCTTCCAGTCGCGCACGGCATCCTGCGCGATCTCGCCGGCCGTGTCGTGCTGCAAGGGTAGCGCGACGATGTCGGTTTCCGCACCCAGAACCTCGGGCGCGACCTCCTGAAACGTGCGGGCAATCGCCTTGAAGATTTCCCAGTCCGATTTGGATTCATAGGCCGGGTCCACCGCCGCCTGCAGCGGGTGGATGAACGGGTGCATGTCCGACGTGTTGAGGTCGTTCTTCTCGTACCAGCTGGCCGTCGGCAGAACGATGTCGGAATAGACCGCCGTGGTGGACATGCGGAAGTCGAGCGTCACCAGCAGGTCCAGTTTCCCTTCTGGCGCGTCCGCGTGCCAGCGGGCCTCCACCGGTTTTTGGCGCCCCTCTTCGCCCAGATCCTTGCCCAGCACGCCGTTGTCGGTGCCCAGCAGGTGCTTGAGGAAGTATTCATGCCCCTTGCCGGAGGACCCCAGCAGGTTCGACCGCCAGACAAAGAGGTTGCGCGGCCAGTTCTCGGGCGCGTCCGGGTCTTCGCAGGACATCTGGAGCGCACCGGATTTGAGCCCGGCGGCAACATAGTCCTTCGGCGCCTGCCCCGCAGCCTTGGCGGCGCGCCCCACCTCGATCGGGTTCTGGCGCAGTTGCGGCGCGGAGGGCAGCCAGCCCATCCGCTCAGCCCGGATGTTGTAGTCGATCAGGCTGACGTTCCAGTCGCCCTCCGGCGCGGTGGGCGACAGGATCTCGTCCGCGCCGACCGTTTCATAACGCCACTGATCGGTGTGGGCGTAAAAGGCCGAGGTGCCGTTCATCTGCCGTGGCGGCCGGTTCCAGTCCAGCGCGAAGGCCAGCGGCAGCCAGCCGGTCTGTGGCCGGAGCTTCTCCTGCCCCACGTAATGCGACCAGCCGCCGCCCGACTGACCGACGCAGCCGCAGAAGACCAGCAGGTTGATGACCGCGCGATAGGTCATGTCCATGTGGAACCAGTGGTTCACGCCCGCGCCGATGATGACCATGGACTTGCCACGGGTCTTCTCGGCATTGTCGGCGAATTCGCGGGCAACCTGCACGATGCGCTCGGCCGGGACGCCCGTGATGCGCTCGGCCCATTTCGGGGTGCCGGGCATGTCCACCGCGTAATCCGCCGTCACCCAGTCGCCGCCCAGCCCTCGGTCCAGACCGTAGTTGGCGCAGAGCAGGTCGAAGACGGTGGCCACTCGGGCCTCGCTGCCGTCGGCCAAGGTGATCCGGCGGACCGGGATGTTGCGCGTCAGCACGTCGGGAGCGGTTTCGTCAGTCGCGAAAGCCGCATGGCCCTTGCCGCCGAAATAGGGGAAATCCACCCCGGCCACGGCATCGTGGTCGCCATCGCCGATCAGCGTCATGCGCAGCCGCGTGTCCTGACCGGCGGCCTTTTCTTCAAGGTTCCACTTGCCGTGCTCGCCCCAGCGGAAGCCGACCGATCCATTGGGCGCGACCAGCGCGCCGGTCGCCTCGTCATAGGCCAGCGTCTTCCATTCGGGATTGTTCGCCTCGCCCGCCGCACCGTCGAGATCGGCCGCGCGCAGCAGCCGGCCGGGAATGGTGCGGCCGTCCTTTTCCTCAAGCCGGACCAGCATCGGCATGTCGGAATACTTGCGGCAGTAGTCCTCGAAATATTCGGCCTGCCGGTCGAGGTGGAACTCGCGCAGGATGACATGGCCGAAGGCAAGGCCAAGGGCTGCGTCGGTCCCGGCCTTGGGGTTGAGCCAGATATCCCCGAATTTCGCCGCTTCCGAATAGTCGGGCGAGATCACCGCCGACTTCGTGCCGCGATAGCGCGCCTCGGTGTAGAAATGCGCATCCGGCGTCCGCGTCTGCGGAACGTTCGAGCCCCAGAGCATCAGGTAGCCTGCGTTGAACCAGTCCGCGCTTTCCGGCACGTCGGTCTGCTCGCCCCAAGTCTGGGGCGAGGAAGGCGGCAGGTCGCAATACCAGTCGTAGAACGACAGGCAGACGCCGCCCAAAAGGCTCAGGTAGCGCGAGCCCGCTGCATAAGAGACCATCGACATCGCCGGGATCGGCGAGAATCCGAAGATCCGGTCCGGACCCCAGGTCTTAATCGTGTGGGCATTGGCTGCGGCGATGATCTCGGTCGCCTCCTCCCACGTGGTGCGCACGAGGCCGCCCTTGCCACGGATGCGCGTGTATTCCGCGCGCAGGATGGGGTCGGACTGGATCGCGGCCCAGGCCGCGACCGGCGATTTGGTCTTGCGCATCTCGCGCCACATCCGCACAAGGCGGCCCCGGATCAACGGCGTCTTCACCCGGTTGGCGGAGTAGAGATACCAGCTGTAGCTCGCCCCCCGCTGGCAACCGCGCGGCTCGTGATTGGGCAGGCCGGGCCGCGTGCGCGGATAGTCGGTCTGCTGCGTCTCCCAGGTGACGATCCCGGATTTGACGTAGATCTTCCACGAACACGACCCGGTGCAGTTCACCCCGTGGGTGGAGCGGACGATCTTGTCGTGGCGCCAGCGGGTCCGGTAGGTTTCCTCCCACCCGCGGTCTTCTTGCGTGACCTGGCCGTGGCCGCCCGAGAATGTCTCGAGCGCGGTTGGCTGAAGGAAGTTCAGCCTGTCCAGAAGGGTGCTCATCGCGTTTCCTTTCTCATTCCGCCGGCTGGGCGGTGACCGCCCGACCGTGTTCGATGTCGTGCAGCAGCCCGCCGCGCCGGGTGTAGAAGGCCCATGTCAACACGAGGCAGAGCACGTAGAAGATCAGGAAGGCCCAGAGCGCGCCGACGGGCGAGCCGGTCATGGCCAGCGACGATCCGTAGGCCTTCGGGATGAAGAAGGCGCCATAGGCCGCAATCGCGCTGGTGAAGGCGATGATGGCCGCGCTTTCGCGATCGACCTGCCGCTGGCGGGCGGCCCCCGTCAGCCCCGGCATCAGCCGCGGGATCTCGCGCCCCATGATGATCGGGATCATCTGGAAGGTGGAGGCATTGCCGACCCCGGTCAGGAAGAACAGCGCCATGAAGGCCGAGAAGAAGCCCCAGAACGCGCCCGGCTGCGTGCGGATGCCCAGGAAGAAGATCACCCCGAAAGTCGCGGCGATCATGCCGAGGAAGGTCCAGAACGTGACCCTCCCGCCGCCGAACCGATCCGAGATCCAGCCCGTGCCGGCCCGGCTCAGC
Organism: Paracoccaceae bacterium; assembly: GCA_028875855.1. Lineage (GTDB taxonomy): Bacteria > Pseudomonadota > Alphaproteobacteria > Rhodobacterales > Rhodobacteraceae > Solirhodobacter. The sequence goes on along the minus strand of JAGWVA010000029.1, from coordinate 23,104 downwards.
GCGCCCACCAGCGGGCCGAGAAAGACATAGTGCAGCGCGTTCACATCCGGAAACATCAGCTTCGTCAGGAGCGGGAAGCCCGCGGAGTAGCCGATGAAGCTGCCGAAGGTGCCGGTGTAGAGGATCGACATGATCCAGTTGTCGCGGCGCGAGAAAATGATCGCCTGCTCGCTGAAGCTGGCCTTGGCATCGGCGATGTCATCCATGCCCATCCAGGCCGCGATGGTCGAGATCAGGATGAACGGCACCCAGATGAAGCCCGCGTTCTGCATGAAAAGCGCGCCGCCCTTCGACAGGGGCTGCGCCGCCCCCCCGAGAGAGCCGAAGACCCCCGCGGTGATGACGATCGGCACGAGGAACTGCATGACCGACACGCCAAGGTTGCCAAGGCCCGCGTTCAGGGCCAGCGCGTTGCCCTTTTCCGCCTTCGGGAAGAAGAAGGCGATATTGGCCATGGACGAGGCGAAGTTGCCGCCGCCGAAGCCGCACAGCAGCGCCAGGACCAGGAAGATCATGTAGGGCGTATGCGGGTTCTGCACCGCGTAGCCGATCCCGATCGCCGGCAGAAGCAGCGAGGCGGTGGACAGCGTCGTCCAGAGCCGGCCGCCGAAAATCGGCACCATGAAGCTGTAGAAGATCCTCAGCGTCGCGCCAGAAAGACCCGGCAAGGCCGCCAGCCAGAAGAGCTGCTCCGGCGTGAAGGCAAAGCCGATGGCCGGAAGTTTCGCCACCACGACCGACCACACCATCCAGACGCAGAAGGCCAGAAGCAGCGCGGGGATCGAAACCCACAGGTTGCGCCGCGCAATCCGGCGGCCTTTGGCGGCCCAAAACTCCGGGTCTTCGGGTTGCCAGTCGGTCAGCGCAGAGCTGTTCAGGGCTTCGGCAATCGCGTCGGTGTGGATCGGTGCCATTTCCGGCAGTTCCGGCAGGCGGCCGAGCGCGGTGCCGTGGGCCTTGCGCTCCATTGCGCGGATTGACAGGTGCATCCAGATGAGCGCCGTGCCGACGATCACGAACATGATCGCAAAGCAGGAGGTGTAGATGCCCGTCAGATCGAGCGTCGCCCCGAAAAGCACCGGCAGCACGAAACCGCCAAGACCGCCGATCATGCCGACAAGGCCGCCGACCGCGCCGACGTGGTCGGGGTAATAGACGGGGATGTGCTTGTAAACCGCCGCCTTGCCAAGGCTCATGAAGAAGCCCAGCAGGAACAGCACCAGCACGAAAGGCGCAAGGTCCATCCGGGTCGAGAAGGTGATCGGCCCGTTCGCGCCATGGATGACGTAATCCGTGGACGGATAGGACAGCATGAACAGCAGCAGCGCCCCGAAGCCGAGGCTCCAGTACATCACGGCACGGGCGCCGAAACGGTCGCTCAGATGCCCGCCATAAGCGCGGAAGACCGAGGCCGACAATCCAAAGGCGGCAGCCCCGAGCCCTGCGGTGCGGATATCGACGTGATAGACACTCACGAGGTAATGCGGCGTCCAGAGCGCGAGGGCAACGAAGCCCCCGAAGACGAAGAAGTAATAGAGCGAGAACCGCCAGACTTGCAGGTTCTTCAGCGGCGCGAATTGTTGCGCAAGGCTCGGGCCGCGCGCACCGGATTTGCGGCGGGCGACAAGTTCCGGGTCGTCCTTGGCGAACAGGAAGAAGACGACGGCCATCGCGGCGAGCACTCCGGCCCAGATATGCGCGACGCCATGCCAGCCGATCGCCACCATGACGAAGGGCGCGGCAAAGGTGGTGACCGCAGCCCCGACGTTTCCGGCGCCGAAGATGCCAAGCGCGGTGCCCTGCTTCTTGGCCGGGAACCAGCGGCTCACATAGGCCACGCCCACGATGAAGGAGCCGCCCGCCAGCCCCACGCCAAGGGCTGCCAGCAGGAACATCGGATAGCTCGACACGAAGGTCAGCGACCAAGTCGCCGCCGCCGTCAGAAGCATCTGGGCCGTGAAGATGAAACGCCCGCCAAAGCGTTCCGTCAGGATGCCAAGGAAGATCCGGCTGATCGAGCCGGTCAGCACCGGCGTTGCGACAAGGATGCCGAACTGGAACTCGTCCAGCGACAGCTCCTTCTTGATCTCGATCCCGATGATGGAAAAGATCGTCCACACCGCGAAACAGATGGTGAAGGCGACCGTGCTCAATCCCAGGGCGCGGTTCTGCGCGGCGCGCGGGATCTGATCTCCGGTTTGCATGAAAGTCCCTCCGTCAGGGCCGCCCGGGAGAAGTCCGGGCAGTCCAGCGCAAACTGGCGACGGCAGGCAGGGGATCACTTGATCCAGATCAGAAATTTGCTTTTTGTGTTATAAATAAATGGCTTACATAATTTTGTCATGCCATGAGGCCGCCAAAATCAAATCGTGAATGGACAAAGACCGGCGGCGGGGTTGACAAGATCGTGAAGGCAGATTGATAAATGTCAATCAACCTTCGGAGACCAACATGCTCGAACGGGACTTCCCCGAGATTCGCGCTTTGCCCCTGTTCGCGGGGATCGCCGCCGACAGTTTCGAGGCGCTCATGCGGGGTGCCTATCTGCAGACCTTTCCGCCCCAGATCGACCTGATCCGCGAGGGAGACCCCAGCGATTTCCTGCATGTGGTCACGGAAGGCGCGGTGGAGATGTTCGCCTCGTGGAGCGGGCGGGACACGGTGATCCAGACCGTGCGCCCGGTCTCGACCTTCATCCTGGCTGCGACGATCCGCGATGCCCCCTACCTGATGTCGGCGCGCACGATCAGCCGGTCGCGCCTCGTGCTGATCCCGTCACAGGACGTGCGCGACGTGTTCGAGGCCGACCCCGCCTTTGCCCGTGCCGTGGTGATGGACCTTGCGCAATGCTACCGCAGCGTGGTCAAGCACACCAAGGATCTGAAGCTGCGCAATTCGATCGAGCGGCTGGCCAACTACCTTTTGCGGCAGCGCAAGGCGGCGGGCGACGCGGCAGCCTTCCAGCTGCCGGTGGAAAAGCGGCGACTGGCGGCGTTTCTGGGGATGACCCCCGAGAACCTCAGCCGCGCCTTCCGCAGCCTTGAGGCTTATGGCGTTGTCACCGACGGGGCCAGCGTCAGGATCAACGATCCGTCGGATCTGGTTGGCTTTGCACGCCCCACGCCCCTGATCGACGACGGCGATCTGTGACCTTGCCCCGCCCGCGCGCAACATCGCGGGCGATTGCGCGGGTCCGCAGGATGGCAGCCGTCGCCCGTTGCCCCATCCTTCGGGCCTTCAGCCAGCGGCCTCGACATCCTCCGTCGCAAGCGATCTGGCGAGGGCTGCAAGCATGTCGGTCTGCGTGACGATCCCGGCGATGGCGGGACCATCGAGGATCGGGATCGCGTCCCGGCCCTCTTCGGCCAACAGCGCAACGAGCGTCGTCATCGGCGCATCCACCGGTGCCGTGGGTTCGGTCGATGACATCAGGTCGCGCGCCTGAAGGGGAAGCGCCGGCCCGGCCAGCGCATCGCGGCCGATGAGCGCCAGCAGATGGATCTGGAAGATGATCCCGAGATAGTCGCCATGCGCTCCGACGACGGGCAGCGAGGTGAACCGATGGTCGCGGAATAGGGCCGCGACCTCCGCGACCGGCGTCTCGAGGGTCACGGACACCACGTCGCGCGACATGATGTCGGCGGCGACGAACGGGCGGGTGTGGTGTGTCGCGGCCTGCATCTCGGCGGCACCGATCAACCGGGCGAGGTCTTCGATCCCGACGTTCATGCTTTGCCGGTAGCGGCTGAGGATGTCGGCCAACTCCGCTTCGGTCAGGCCCAGCCGTTCGGCAGGCGGCGGATCGGCCGTGCCGCGCGCGTTTTCCTCGGCGAACTGCCGGAATGGATAGCGCCGCCCGGTGGACCGCGCGTAGATCATGCCCACGACGACAAGGATCACCGATCCGAGCGCAACCGGCGTCAGCGCGAAACGAAACCCAAGGGCATGAACGGCATGGGGGCTCAGCGCCGTGGTGAGGGCAACCGCCCCGGCTGGCGGGTGGACCGCCCGCGCAAGAACCATCGCGAAAATCGCGAGGCCCACCGCCAGCGCAAGCCGGAGTTCCGGGTTCGCCACATGAAGGCTGACCGCGACACCGACGACAGCCGACAGGGTGTTGCCGACAACGGCGGACCATGGCTGGGCCAGCGGGCTGTTCGGCACCGCGAAGATCAGCACCGCCGATGCGCCGAAAGGCGCGATCATGAACAGCCCCTGCGCCAGATCGACGGAGGGTGAAAGGACGAGAACGGCCCCGACGCCAAGCCCGATGAAGGCGCCAAGGCCCGCGCGCAGCGCCTCCTTGCCCGTTCCGGATGGAATGGCCGGGCCAAGCGCGCGCAGGGCCCGCAGGAACGCCGGGAAAGACCGATGCGCCGGCGTCATCGCTGCAGCCCGTCGGCGTGCATCGGACACAGGTTCTGCATGAAAGTTTCGGACAACAAACGGGGCCTCCACGGGACACAGTGGAGGCGCGGCATATCTGGACGCTTGAAAAATATCAATTGAAATGGCGTCGAGACGAGTTCCGCCAGCAAGAGGGACGAGGCCACGTCCGAAGCAGCATCGAAGGACATGGCGTGTCAGGCGAACAAGCTTCCGAGGACCGCGCCAATGTGACGGCACTGGAAGAGCCGCCGGGGCTTACCCCGTTGATCGACGGCATCTCGTGTCAGAGGCGTTTTCCCGGCGACGCGCACAGCAGGAGCGGCCCATACAGGATAGCGTAACCCGCAAATGCAGCGATCCAGGCCGCACCAGCAACGTGGTAGAGCGGCATCGCAACGGCCGGCACCATTCCCGCAACCAGCCGGGCCAAGACCGCCAGGATCAAGGCAAGATAGACGGCGATGGTCCCCGGCCCTGCGGTCAGCGCCTGACCGGTGTGCCCGAGCGTGGCGCGCGTCATCACGGCAAGCGTCATCAGGCCGACCGCCCCCGCCATCCAGAGATGCTGCCCACCGGTGGCCATCACACCGGGCGCGACGGCTCCAACGGCCTCGGCAAACGCACCAAGCGGCAGGAAGGCATAGGCGGCGTGCAGCACAAACACCACGGGCTCTGCCAGCGTCAGCCCACCCCGCCAGCGCCAAAGCCGGACGATGTGCAGCACTCCGGCAAGGCTCAACAGCACGGTCGTCGGCCATCCTTTCGGCAGAACGACCCAGACGACGAGCGCACAGAGCAATGTGCCGAGCGGCAGCTTGTCAAAGCGCTGCATCGGGGGGGCAGGAAGCCGCGCCTCGCCTCGTTTCACCAGCCAGTTCCGCGTGAAGGACGGCACGATACGCCCTCCGATCAGCGCCACCATCATCAGCGCTGCCGCCAACCCGAGGCGCAGCCCGGTGCCCTCGGCCGCGAATTCCCCACGCGCCGCTTCCCAATGGAACAGCGCATTTGCCAGAATGAAGGTCACAAGCAAGGCAAGGATGCCCAGATTCCGCCAGTTCCGCCCCGCTACGATTTCGCGCCCGATAGCCATCGCAAAGACGACCGGAAAGGCAAGGTCCACAGCCGCCGCAAGGGGCGGTGGCAGCACCGCCGACATCGCCACCGCCACGCGGCCAGCGACCCAGAGCGCGAAAAGCGCTGCAAGCGGACGGCCAACGATGGGCATGCGACCGGTCCAGTTCGGCACCGCCGTGGTCAGGAACCCGGCAAGAACCGCGCCAAGATAGCCAAAGAGGAATTCATGCGCGTGCCACGACACCGGGTCGAAGGCAGTCGGCAGCGCCAGAGCCCCCCCCAGCATCCCGATCCACAGCGCCATGGCGAGCGCCGCCCAGATCGCACCGCCGAGAAAGAAGGGGCGGAAGCCGTAAACGAATAGCGCCGGCCCCCGCCAAGTGCGTATCTGCCCTGCGGTTGTCATGCGGGCCCTCGCACCACCCGGCCCCCTGCCTCCGCGACGATTGCGTCAAGACGGATGTCGTGGGGTTGAGGAAAGATGACGTCCTGCAACTGCCGCGCCGCCAGAATCCGGCTTCGTTCAGCGCGGCGCCAGCAGGCCACGTCGCCTGCCCGCGTCGGCATGACCGATAGCGGGTCGAAAGAGCCCGGTGAACCCTCGATTGCGAAGCAAGGAGGGGGGGCATAGCCGGCCCGATCATCTTCCGCCATGAAAGGTTCCTCTCCTGTCAGTCACTGCCCGACGCGGCTCAACCATGGACGGGCGGCGTAGGCTCGAACTGCGGAAACAGCACCTCGTTTTCCAGCCGAATATGCTCCCGAAGATCATCGATAAACGTCCCGAGTCCGTCGTAAAGCGCAGCCCAGCTCCGGCAGGCGCCTGCGGGCAACGTGATATTTTGGGTGATCTGAAGGATTTCCCCGATGTCGCGGTCATGGTCGTCGTGGTCGGCGCGCATGCTCGCAATCGGATGTTCGATCCCCGGCATACCGCCGCGCCGGATCGCCGGGAACAGGATCAGTTCCTCCTTCTTCATGTGAACCTCCATTTCTCCCTGAAGGCGCATGAGCGCATCAGCCAGACCGATCGGAGCGTTCTCGTCGCCGGAGTGGACGGTCTGCACCTTCTCAGCCAGCGGGATGAGCGCCGCCAGCTGTGCCCGATGGGTCGCATGATAGCGCGTTTCGATGAAGCGGGTGAGGTCGGCGGGGTCACTTGGCGGGGTCTGTTCCATTGCACATCTCCTTCAGCGCAGGGTGGGAACCTTTGCGGCAACATCGCCAATTGCGACGTGCAGCGAGCGGGCGATCCGTTCGGCTTTCTCCACCACCAGCGTCGCGCCGGCGGGAGAACAGACCTCCTCGGCGGTTTCTCGGAAGAGAGCGAGCCACCGCTCGAAATGCGACCACTTCACCGGGAGACCAAGATGCGCCGGCACCGGAGCGCCGCTGTAGCGCCCGGTCATCAGCGCGACCGACGACCAGAAGGCACACATGCGCCCCAGGTGCGGCGGCCAGTCCTTTATGCGGGCTTCGAAGATCGGTGCGAGAACGATGTCCCTGCGAACCTTGCCGTAGAAGCTATGAACCAGCTCCTGAAGCACGTCCTCACTGAGACCGGTTTGCTCCATGATTTCAGCCGTCAGCCGTGGCCTGACTGTCGATGCGATAATCCTTGGCGAAGTGTCGTTCATGGTGCGGCTCCAGCGAACCCGATGAGCACTGGTTTACGCACCTTAATAGGCATTTTCTATACCTATTCTATTTGCGGTGGCGCGACCTTCCGCCTCATATCAGACGAAAGACGGACATTTCCGTTTCCAACCTTGATCCCTGCGCGTGACATCCAGAAGTCTAACGCGCTAACTGGATACCCATTGAAACGTGAGAACCGAGCGGAAATGCGACTGACATCCTTCACTGACTTCGGGCTTCGCCTTCTGATGCGCATGGCCGGAACGCCTGAGCGCTCTTTCTCGACCGCCGACCTTGCGCAGGACTTCGGCCTGTCGCGACATCACGTGATGAAGATCGTGCAGCACCTTTCGCACGCCGGCATCGTCGAAACACGTCGTGGCGGTGGCGGTGGCGTACGGCTGGCCCGTGCGCCAGAATCCATTCTCCTTGGCGAAGTCGTCCAGTCGCTTGAGGAGGGGCAGGCTCTTGTCGAGTGTCTGTCATCCACCGGCGGCGCGTGCATCATCAATGGCCGCTGTCGCCTGAAGGCACGCCTTGTGCGGGCAGAGGCGGCCTTCATCGCGGATCTCAACGCATCGACGCTCGCCGATATTGCCGTGCCCAGCGGGATAGGGTTGGAACTGGCTCGGCCACCCGGCTCTTGACGTGACCTGCCTTCGCTGCAACGCGGCCTCACGAAAGCGGCCGGTGTCAGTAGTGCGCATCGCCGTTGAGCTTGCGGAGGTTCGCCGTCGCGGTAATCGAGTTGATGTTCTCGAATTGGCCGGAATTGAGCGAGATCGCACCGGTCCGCCCGATCAGCACCCAGCCCGCGCTTGACCTCCACTCCGGCAAGTTCGGCGGCATCCGGGTTATCGCCCACCGCGCATCGCGACGAACGGCAGGCATTCAATCTCCCTACTCCTGGGCGAACGACAGAAATGAGGGCGGTTTGCCGCCGTTCCGTGGCGGTGGGACGTAGGGTCGCCAGCCGTGTCCTCATCGCCTGTTTAGGGCGAGGGTTGGCGCTGAAATGTCAGATGGATGGTGCCGCTCTCCGCCGTTTCCGACGTGGATGCATAGCCGTTTTCCAGCCCGCGCAGATCGTCCCAGAGCCGGATACCCCGACCCAGCAGGATCGGTGCTATGGCGACATGGAGACGGTCAACCAGCCCGGCCCTGAGAAAATCCCGCGCGACACTGGCGCCCCCGCCGATCCGGACGTCCTTGCCGCCGGCAACGGCGATCGCCCTTTTGAGCACCTCCTGCGGCGTCATCGAAACGAAATGGAACGTCGTGCCCCCCGCCATCTCAAGCGAGGGGCGTGCCCTGTGCGTAAGGACGAAGACCGGAGCGTGAAACGGCGGATCCTCCCCCCACCATCCGCGCCAGTCAGGGTCCTCGGGGAAAGCGTGGAAACCGAACATGCCGGCCCCCATGATCTCTGCCCCGATGTTCTCGAAATACGCCCGAGCATAGGCATCGTCGATTCCGGTCGTTCCGGCGCCGGAGGCATCCTTCAAAACCCGCTGCCGGAAGGTCCGCGTGGCGACATAGGCGCCCACGAGGCACGACCAGTCCTCGCCGAACGGGTTTTCCGGCGTCTGGTCCACCGTCGCCGCAAATCCATCAAGCGAGATCATGAGATCGACGCGAACAGCCATCGGAGCGCTCCACATTACTAAGGCAATCACCTTTGTAATTGACATCAAAATTTAGGCAAGTACCTTTGCGTCACAATCCGGCCCCTTGCCTGCCCCTTCGGACCCATGCCCTATCACGCCAATGCCCTGGACCTTTCCTTCCACGCCCTGAGCCACCCGACCCGACGGGCCGTGGTGTCACGCCTGATCGAGGGGGAACTGCCGGTCAGCGTGCTTGCCGCGCCCTTCGAGATGGCGCTGCCCTCCTTCACCCAGCACCTCAGGGTGCTGGAGGACTGCGGGCTGATCGAGAGCGAGAAGCGCGGGCGCAGCCGTTGGTGCCGGCTCGTGCGCCCGCGGTTCGAAGAGGCGGCGGACTGGATGACGGCAGAGCGGCAGCGCTGGAGCGAGCGGCTGGACCGGCTGGAACTCTATCTCGATGGCATGCAGGACGGTAACGATGACAAACCCGCTTGAGACCTGGTCGCAAGATCGCGAAGTCGTTCTGGTCAAGGTCCTGACTCACCCGCGCGAGACGGTCTTTGCGGCTTGGATGGACCCCGATGCCCTTGCGCACTGGTACGGCCCCGCGAGCCTTGCCATCGAGAACCACGAGGCCGATATTCGCGAAGGCGGAGTGTGGCGCTTCGACATGGTCGGGATGTTCGAGGGACAAGAGCAGCGTTTTGCGAACCTCATCCGCTTTCTCGAGATCGTGCCGAACGAGCGGATCGTCATGGACTACGGAACCCCCGATCCCGATGACCCTGATCGCTTCCGCGTCACTGTGACCTTCGACTCGCAAGCGGACGGCAAGACGGTGCTGACGCTGCGCCAACTTCACCCCAGCCCCGAGCGGCGCCGAGCCGTGATCGGTTTCGGTGCCGTGGAATACGGCCTGCAAACCCTCGACGGCCTCGCAACCTGGCTGGACCGCTGATCCTTGCCGAAGAGACTTTGGGCATCTCGCCCGGCGTCAAGCAATTGTGGGATGCGGCAACGAACGAAATGGTCGGTCTGCTGCTGGGTTACTCAAGTTCATCGTGGACGGCTGCGTTGGGCCGCGTCTGCAACATCCGGCCTTGTCGCGGCAAACGACCGGATCCAGCCTCTTGCGGACAGTCGCCCGAACATGATCCTCGGACCCGTTTCCACGTCTGCATTGCACTCTGCATCATCGCCCGCGCAACGCACGGGCGATGCATCAAAAGCCGGCCTTGTTCTCTTAGCCCAGCACGGATTTCAGCGCGGCGACGGTGGCTGACACGATCTGATCCGCTTCGCCCTTGGTCAAGCAGAAGGGGGGAGCAAACCCTATGATGTCGCCTTGCGGCATGGCGCGAGCGATAACACGGTCGCGCGACAGCATGGCGGCCACGACCTGGGGTCCGACCTTGCGAGCCGCGTCGAAGAAGCGTCGCGTCTCACGGTCCTCCACAAGTTCGACTGCGCAGAGCATGCCCTCACCTCGGACTTCACCGACATGGGGATGATCGCCAAGCGCCGCTGTCAAAGACGTCTTGAGGTACGCGCCGACCTCGCCTGCGTTCTGCACGAGGCCAAGCCGGTCGATAAGGGCAAGATTCGCCACCCCCGCCGCCGCTCCGATCGGGTGCGCTGAATAGGTCCAGCCATGGCCAATCGGACCATTCTCGTCGGTGCCCTGTTCAAGTACCTTCCACATGCGGTCAGAGACGATGGAGCCCGATAGCGGAGCGTAGGCAGACGTGAGACCCTTGGCGATGGTGATCAGGTCCGGCTCCATCCCGTAATGTGCGCTGCCAAACATCGAGCCGAGACGGCCGAAACCGGTTACGACCTCGTCGGCAATCAGCAGGATGTCATGCTTTTTGAGCACTGTCTGGATCGCCTCCCAATATCCGGGGGGCGGGGGCACAATGCCGCCCGTGCCCAGAACCGGCTCGCCGATGAATGCCGCGATCGTGTCGGCACCCTCGCGTTCGATCAACTCCTCGAGCGCGCCGGCACAATGCGCGACAAATTCAGCCTCGGACTGGGCAAGGTTCGGCCTGCGGAAGTAATAGGGTGCCTCGGTATGGATAACCTGTGACAGCGGCAGGTCGAACTTTTTGTGGAACCCTTCCAGCCCCGTCAGCGAGCCGGTCATCAATCCCGAACCGTGATAGCCACGCCACCGGGAGATGATCCGCTTTTTCTGCGGCAGGCCACGGATGTTGTTGTAGTACCAAACGAGTTTCAGGTTGGTCTCATTGGCATCCGATCCACCCAAACCGAAGTAGACTTTGGACATGTGCGCCGGCGCGCGGTCGAGGATCATCTTGGCGAGGGTGATCGACGCTTCGGTCCCGTGCCCGACATATGCGTGATAGTAGGCCAATTCGCGCGCCTGTTCGGCAATGGCCTCGGCGATCTCCTGCCGGCCGTAACCCGCGTTCACGCAATAAAGCCCGGCAAAGGCGTCGAGGAAACGAATGCCGTCGCGGTCCTCGATGTGGCAGCCGCTGGCTGTGCGGATCACTCGGCTTGGCGTCTCTCCGCGCGCATGTTGGGCGAGATGCGTCGAGGGGTGAAAGAAATTCTCGCGGTCCCATTGGGCCAGTTGGTCATTTGTCAGCATCTGATCCTCCGTCATGCCCAATCGCGGCATATGTATTTGATTTCCGTAAATTCTTCCATTCCGTGGCGCGATCCTTCGCGTCCGAGACCCGATTGTTTCATGCCGCCGAAGGGAATGGGTGCGCCGGTCACCTTGGTGCGGTTCACCGCAACCATGCCGAACTGGAGCGCGCGCGACAGGCGGTAAATGCGGCGAGGGTCCTGCGTGTGGAGATAGGCGACCAGGCCGTATTCGCTCGCATTGGCGCGGGTCAGCGCCTCTTCTTCGGTATCAAAGGGCAGCAGGGCCGCAACCGGGCCGAAGGTCTCTTCGTGCAAGATCAGCGCGTCGTCGGGCACGTCGGTCAGCACGGTGGGCGCATAGAAGAGCGGACCCAACGACAGCCGATGTCCGCCACAGGCAACCCGTGCGCCCCGCGCCAGCGCATCGGCGACCTGCGCCTCCTGCTTGATCACGGCACGCTCGTTGATCAGGGGACCGAGATCGCAGTCCTCCATACCCGCACCGACGGTCAGAGCGCGGGTGGCTTCGGTGAAACGATGGCAGAAGGCATCATAAACTGGACGCTGCACAAAGATGCGGTTGGCAGCCAGGCAATCCTGACCGCTCGTTGCCCATTTAGCCTTCATGACCTCGGTCACGGCCCTGTCGAGGTCGGCATCCGCGAAGACCAAGACCGGGGCATGGCCTCCCAGTTCCAGAACGAGCCGTTTCACCGTGCTTGCCGACTGTCGGTACAGAAGCCGCCCGATCTCTGTCGAGCCGGTGAATGACAGGACCCGCACGCGAGGGTCTTCGGTCCAGGGTTTCACCACTTCGGCTGCAATTCCGGTGACCACGTTGAACACACCGGCCGGAATGCCGGCACGCTCGGCCAGTTCGGCGAGCGCAAGGGCCGAGAACGGGGTTTCGGCTGACGGGTGACAAACGATCGTGCAGCCTGCAGCCAGCGCCGCCGCCGCCTTTCGGGTCAACATGGCCGAGGGGAAATTCCAAGGCGTGATCAGCGCAGCGACCCCAACGGGCTCGCGCCAAAGCTCCACCTCTGCATCGGCCAGGTGGCTTGCGACACTCTCGATGTTCAGCCGCCTCGCCTCTTCCGCGTAAAATTCAACAAACGCCGCGCCGTAGGCGATCTCTCCGGTCGCTTCAGAAAGGGGCTTGCCCTGTTCAAGGACCATGATGACGGCAAGGTCCCTGGCATGAGCTGTGATCAGCTCGAACCAGCGGCGCAGCACGGCAGCGCGCTCTTGTGGCAGACGGCTGGACCAGGGACCGAAGGCAGCTTGAGCAGCGTCGATCGCTTCGGCCGATTGAAGAGATGACAACTGAGCGACCCGGCCCAGTTCCTGACCGGTCGCAGGGTCGGTCACCGGAAAATTCGCACCTTGTGGACCGCCGATCCAGCGGCCGCCGATATAGGAGAAGCTACGGATGAGCGCCTTGTCAGCGACATCGTGACGGGCAGAAATGGCACTGTCTAGCATGTGGGGCCCCCTCTTTGGACTGGCTCCAGTATGCCGACGCAAAAGAGGAGAAGCGCCTGAATGGAATGCCTTCGCCAGAGGATTCTTCTGGCTGGGGCGTAAACCGCAGACGGATCAACCATCGCCCAGCAAAACCTCGAACGGGATCGCCGCCGAGGTCTTGACCGGCTTCGTGACGATATAGGTAAAGTACCGTGCCAGACCGATACGGGCGTCCAGCAAGGCGTCGATCAGGCGCTGGTAGGCGTCGATATCCCGGGTCACGATCTGCAACAGGTAATCGAAACCGCCACCGAGCGCCCAGCAAGCGGCAATCTCGTCGTGTTGCGCCACGGCTGCCTCGAAGGCGCGGAAACGGGCGGCAGTGTGGTCGGCCAACTCTGCAGCGACAAAAACCGTGACGTGCGGTCCCAATTTTCTTAGCGCGATCGTGGCGCGGTACCCTTCGATCAACCCGGCCTTTTCCAGTTTTTGCAGCCTTTCCCAGCACGGGGTAGGCGTAAGACCGACCCGCTCGGCCAGGGCGGCCTTGGATATCCGTCCTTCGGTGGACAGGACGCGCAAGATGGCGATGTCGCGGGGGTCAAGTCGCATCATGTCAGGCGCGCAGAATGGTGCCCGCGCCGGGATGGCGCGCGCGCACATGTGTGGCGATGGCGGTGTCCTGCACGCCGGTCCCGGTCAAGTCGCAGATCGTGATGGCTTCGGGGTCCATCCGCCCGGGTCTTTGGCCAGTGATGACCTCGCCCAATTCAGCCGGGCTGCCTTTCGTCCATAGTCCGGCGTTCAGCGCGGCTTCCAACTCGCCCGAGACCTCGCATTGACTTACCCGGTCGCAGACATAGGCATCCGCGGCCACAAGCGCCTGGGGGTCGATTTCGTTCTTTCCCGTTTGATCCGAACCGATAGCCGTGATGTGCAGCCCCTTGTGGAGCCATTCCGCCCGCAGAACCGGGGTGCGCGCGGGGGTGGTGGTTACAACCAGTTGCGACTCCCGGACCAGCGTTTCGGCGCTGTCCACCGCTTCGGCGGGAATACCCAGTAGCGCGGAGAGGTCGGCCGCGCAGGCGTGGGCCTTTCCGATATCGCGGCCATGCACCAGCACCTTGCGAAAGGGACGGACCAGATAAGCCGCCTGCATCTGCAACCGGGCCTGAACCCCGGTGCCGATCACGCCGGCGACCGTCACCGTTCGCGGCGCAAGGTGGCGGGCGGCGACGGCGCCGGCGGCGGCCGTGCGAATGTCGGTCAGGTAGCCGTTGTCGAGAAAGAGCGACTGCACGAGGCCGGTCCTGGCTGAAAACAGGATCATCAACCCGTTCAGGCTGGGCAGGCCCAGCTTTGGATTGTCGAAAAAGCCGGGGCTGACCTTGATCGCAAAACCGTCGAAGCCCGGGATGTAGCTCGTCTTCACATCGACCTCGCCATGCGCCTCGGCCAAGTCCATCGACAGGATCGGCGGCATCACGACCCCTCCCCGCGCCAGGGCGGCAAAGCCTGCCTCGATGACGTCAACAAGCGTGAGATCCAGCGAGACAAGACGGCGCAGCTCCGCTTCCGTGACGATCTGAATGTCATGCGCCATAAGCTTTGCCCTTTATGATAAGATCACCGATCTTCAGGTCGCGCCCCGAGACCACCGCAGAGAAGCCGGTCATGTCGAGATTGCGCCCGGTCAGGATCGTGGCAACGGGCCCGGCCATGCGGACCGCGCCGGTCAGGAGCGCCGCGATCCCCGCAACCGAGGCTCCCTCGGCCACCATGCGCTCTTCATGGAACAGGACCTGCATCGCGTCACGCAGTGACTCTTCACTTACGAGAACCACATCGTCCAGAAGATCGCGGCACATGGCGAAGGTCAGGCGATTGTCCAACCCGATCCCTCCCCCCAGACTGTCCGCAAGCGAGGGATATTCCGTCACTTCCACAGGCCGTCCCGCCAAGAGCGAAGCCTGCATCGCGGCGCCGCGATCCATCGAGACGCCAACGACCCGGATCTGGGGTTTGATCGCCTTGGCCGCCAGTGCCACACCAGCCGCCAGCCCTCCGCCCGAGAGAGGCACGAGGATCATCTCGAGATCGGGACGGGCTGCCAGAAGTTCCAACCCGATGGTCCCCTGCCCTGCGATAACATGCGCATCATCAAAGGGCGGGATCTGCCAAAGCCCCTCGGCCGCGCAGAGCCGGGCGCTTTCCCGGGCGGCATCGTCCTGCGACTGGCCGATGATACGCACCTCGGCCCCAAGGGCACGTATCCCCGCCACCTTTGCCTCGGGCACCAGAGCAGACCTGCAGACCACGCAGCGCAAACCGCGTTGGCGCGCTGCATAGGCGACCGCCCGGCCATGGTTACCGGTCGAGCAGCACACCACTCCGGGTGTCCCGTCGGGCAGGGCCGCCATGGCATTCAGGGCTCCGCGCAGCTTGAAGGCCCCCATGGGCTGGGCGGTCTCGAGTTTCAGCAGGACTTCGTATCCGGCTCGTTCCGAGAGATGGCTCGACGGCACAAGCGGCGTGGCATCGGCCTTGCCCCGGATCACCGATGCGGCAACAAGAACGTCGGCAAGCGTCAAGGCATCAGTCGGCATCCTTGACCGCCCGAAGGAACTGCTTGGTCCGTTCCCGCTGAGGATTGGTGAAGAACTGTTCGGGCGGCCCCTGTTCCTCGATCTGGCCTCTATAGAAGAAGCAGATACGGTCGGAGATGTCGCGCGCGAAGCCCATCTGGTGCGTTACCATCAGCATGGTCAGGTCATGCTCGGCCACCAGCCTGCGGATAACCTGCGTCACCTCGCCGATCACCTCGGGGTCAAGCGCGGAAGTCACCTCGTCGAACAACATGATCCGGGGCCGCATCGCAAGCGCGCGGGCAATCGCAACGCGCTGCTGCTGTCCGCCCGACAGCCGAGAAGGGTGCTGATCCTTCTTCTCGATCATGCCGACCATGGCGAGAAGCTCCTCGGACCGAGCCCGCGCCTCGGCCTTGGACAGACCCAGAACCTGCACCGGCCCTTCCATGCAGTTCTCGAGCGCGGTCATATGCGGGAAAAGGTTGAAGTGCTGGAAGCACATCCCGATCGAGGCCCGCATCCGCCGCAGATGTGCTTCGTCAGCCGGAACGAGGCGGCCATTGCGCGCCATATGCGTGAGGGGCTGTCCATCGACATAGATGACGCCGCCATTGATGGTCTCCAGCGTCATCAACATGCGAAGGACCGTGGTCTTGCCCGAACCCGAGGGTCCAATGACCGAGACCATCTCGCCGCGCTGGATGTCGAGGTTCAAATTGTCCAGGACAACCAGCGCGCCGTAGCTCTTGGTGACGTTCATGAAACGCACCATCGGGCAATCGTCTTTTGGCAATTCAAGGGGATAGGCGGACAGATCCATGGCTCACAGTCCCAGTTTGCGGCGCACCTGCCGTTCCAGCAGGCGGATAAGGCCAGCGGTCGGCAGCGAGAGGGCCAGAAAGATGACCCCGACAAGCGTGTAGGGTTCCAGAAAGCGATAGGTCTCGGACCCGATCGCGTTGGCGGTCTGCATCAGTTCGGTGACGCCGATGACCGAGAGCATCGGCGTATCCTTGAAGATGCCGACAAGGTAGTTGCCCATGCCCGGAATCGCATGCGGCAGCGCCTGCGGCAAGACGATCCGGCGGTAGGTGTCGCGCGTGCTCATGTTCAGCGCGCGGCAGGCTTCCCACTGGCCCTTGGGAACGGCCTCGATTCCTGCCCGGTAAACCTCCGACAGATATGCAGAATAATGCAGCCCGATGGCGATCATTCCGGCCACCCAAGGCGACAGGGTGACCCCGATTTGCGGGCCGACGTAGAAGATGAAGAAAATCTGCACGACCAGCGGCGTCGAACGGATGAACTCCAGCATCTCACGAACCATCGAGGTCACAAGCCGCCAGCCGGTGCGCTGGCTAAGCGCGAACGCGAGGCCAAGGACAAGCGCGATGGCATAGCCGATGCCTGCCGCCATGAGCGTGTTGAGCGTCGCCCCCAGCAGGCGCGGGAGGATGGCCCAGACGAAATCCCATTTCCAATCGAAGATCATACCTTGCCCAGCCTCCGCGCCATGACCCGCTCCAGCCCGCGCATCGCAGGCGTGATCAGGAAGCGGGCGAGCAGGTAATAGACGATCAGCGCGGTGCCGAAGGCCTCGGCCGAACGGAAAGTCGCGCCATTGATCTGCTTGGCAACGAACATCAGGTCGCTTACCGCGATCAGTGCGACCAGCGCCGTGCCCTTGAGCAACTCGATCATGAGGTTACCCCATGGCGGCAACATGAGCGCCACTGCCTGCGGCAGAATGATGCGCCGCATCCGTTTGGCTGGTGACATCGACAGCGCATAGGCCGCCTCCCACTGGCCGCGCGGCACCGCAAGGATGGCACCGCGAACGATCTCGGCGCCATAGGCTCCAACGTTCAGCCCGACCGAGAGAAACCCGGCGGTGAACTTCGGCAGGCTCAGCCCAAGGAGCGGAAGAACGAAAAAGATCCAGTACAGTTGCACCAGCAGCGATGTGCCGCGGAAGATCTCGATGTAAATGACGGCGAAGTTGCGCACGAGCCAATGCCGCGACAGACGTCCCAAGCCGGCAGACAGTGCGGCGAGGCAGGCCACCAGACTGGCCAGCGCGAATTGTGCGGCGGTCACCAGTGTGCCCTCGGAGAGGCGAAGTCCATAGGTCTGCAGGAAGTCCCACATCGCCGTTCCGCTCCCCCTTTTGCGGAAGGAAGGGCCGGTGGTCCCGGCCCTTCGTCAGTCACTGGAATGTTCGAAGTTCAGCGGTTGGCGCAGACCCAAGCGGTGGTTTTGTCGCCAGGCAACATCGCTCTGGAATAGCCGTAGGGCTTAACGGCGGCCATCATCTCGGGGGAGCCGAGATAGGCCTTTTGCGCGGCATTGAACTTGTCGAGGAAGTCCTTGTCCGACTTGCGGAAGCCGACGCCTGCCCAGTTGAAAGAACTGTCCGGCATGGCCGATGGATCGGCAACGTCCACCGCCCCTCCAGACTTGTCCGCCAGTTGTTTCATCGTGGGATAAGTGCCCGTCCCTGCATCAGCGCGGCCTGCCGTCACGGCGGCGAGGATCTCGGTCGGACCGGGCACAATCATGATCTTGGCATTGGGAATGCCGGCGGCCTTGGCCGCCTCGATGTTGGAATACCCCGCTCCGGTCACCAGCGTGGCGTTCTTGACCTTGATATCGGCGTAGGTCCGAATGCCTTTGGGATTGCCTTTGGGCACGATGAAACCATCGCCAATCTTGGCCATGGGTTCCGAAAAAGCGATGTTCTCGCAGCGCGCTTTCAGAATGTTCATGCCGCCGGTAATGATATCGAACTGCCCGGCGTTCAGGCCCGGGATCAGGCCGCCCCATTCAGTCTGAACCGCCTCGATCTTGGTATAGCCCATCTCGGCCAGAACGCCGATGACCTCGGCGTTCACGAAACCCTTCGGACTGCCATCCTTGCCCGGGTAGGCAAAGGGCATCTCGTTGGCAAAGCCGATGCGGATGGTCTTTCCCGATGCGATCCTGTTGTCCAGCGGCCCGGCCAGGGCAGTCACCGCCGAAACGCCAAGCCAGAGACCGGCAACCACGGTCGTCGCAAGAGCGGACGTCTTCATCTCGATCCTCCTGTTGAGCGGTGTGATGTTGGTTGGTTTCCCGCTTGTTGTGCACAACACATGATGCCGCCCGCTTCTGTCAAGCATATTTTGCCGTTATTTTTGAGAATATGTTTCTCTCTATTGCCATTTTCTGAAGTCTATTTATAGATTTGTGCACAACATGGTATCAGGGAGAAATCATGTCACCGCAGAAGGCCCCTTTCAGCCCCTCGGAATACGAGCGGCGCATCGCGAAGACCCGTGCGGCGATGGCCCACGCAGGCGTGGACGCCATCTTCGTTACAGATCCGTCGAATCAGGCTTGGCTCACGGGCTATGACGGCTGGTCTTTCTACGTTCATCAGGGCGTCATCCTTACCATGGAAGGAGAGCCGCACTGGTGGGGCCGCCACATGGACAGCCTTGGCGCCCTACGCACCTGCTGGATCGCGCCAGAGTCCATCCATGGATATGCCGATGCCTATGTGCAGTCGACCGTGCGGCACCCAATGCAGGACCTCGCCCGAATTCTGCGTGAGATGGGGTTGGAACAGGCCCGGATCGGGGTCGAGATGGAAAACTACTACTACTCTGCCAAAGCTCACGCCACGCTTGCGGCGGAACTGCCAAATGCGACTCTGGTCGATGCGACAGCTCTCGTGAATTGGCAGCGCCTCGTGAAATCCGACGAAGAGATTTGCTTCGTCCGCAAAGCGGCGTCGATCTCGGAAAAAATCGTGCGCACCGCAATCGAACATTCCCGGCCCGGACTGCGCAAGAACGAGCTGGTGGCCGAGATCTACCACGCTGCCCTGACCGGCGTGGGCGAAGACTGGGGCGACTACCCCGCCATCGTGCCGCTGACGCCGTCGGGGCTGGATGCGACCGCCGCCCATCTGACGTGGAACGGTGATGAGATGAAGCCGAACGAGGCAACCTTCTTCGAGCTTTCCGGCTGCTATCGCCGGTACCACGCGCCCCTTTGCCGGACGGTCTTCCTGGGCCAGCCGTCGGCCGAGATGCGGCGCGCCGAGGAAGCCCAGATCGAGGGGATCGAGGCCGGCCTCGCTGCCGCACGTGCTGGAAATCAGACCCGTGACATTGCGAATGCCTTCATGGCGGTGCTGAAAAAGCACGGCCTCCACCGCGAGGGCCGGATGGGCTATCCTGTTGGGCTCTCCTACCCGCCGGATTGGGGCGAGCGCACGGCTTCGATCCGAACCGAGGACGAGACGGTGCTGGAGCCGGGCATGGTCTTTCACTTCATGCCTGCGCTCTGGATGGACAGTTGGGGACTGGAGACCACCGAAACCATTCTGATCGGCGAAACAGGTCCAGCGCAGGCACTCTGCGCGGTAGAACGCAAACTGTTCGTCAAGGACTGACGCCGTGGACAAGCTCACCGAGACCCGCGACCTTTTGGGACAGCTGATCGCGTTTCCGACCGTGTCCTCCGAAAGCAATCTTGCCCTGATCGATTACCTCGCCGACCGGCTTTCGGATGCAGGAGCGCGGGTCGAGGTCCACAAGGATGCGACGGGAGCGAAGGCCAATCTCTTCGCCACCATCGGGCCGGAGGTAGAGGGTGGCATCCTCCTCTCCGGCCATTCCGATGTCGTTCCCGTCGCCGATCAGGCTTGGACAACTGACCCCTTTGCCATGACCGAGCGCGACGGCCGGCTTTACGGCCGTGGCACCTGCGACATGAAGGGTTTCATCGCGGCCGCCGTGGCGATGGCCCCGCATTATGCGCGCGTGGCCAAGACCCGGCCGGTCCACTTTGCCTTCACCCATGACGAAGAACTGGGTTGCCTTGGCGCGCAGGCTCTCGCGAAGGTCCTGCGCGAACGCCCGGTACGGCCAAGCGTCGCGATCATAGGCGAGCCGACCCTGATGCAGGTTATCGAAGGTCACAAGGGCTGCTATGAATACTCTGTGCACTTCACCGGACTTGAGGGGCATGGCTCCCATCCCGACCGAGGGGTGAACGCGGTGGAATATGCCGTGCGTTACGTTGCCCGCCTGCTTGAACTCCGCGAGGTGCTCAAGGAAACTTCCCCCAAAGATAGCCGCTTCGAGCCGCCGTGGACCACGATCAACACGGGCGCGCTCGTCGGCGGCACGGCCCATAACGTGATTGCGGGCAAGGCACGGATCGACTGGGAGATGCGCCCTGTCCAACCGGGAGACGCTGATCTCGTGAAGTCGGAAATGCACAGCTTTTGCACTCATCACCTTCTGCCGCAGATGCGCGCAGTCTGCCCGGAGGCAGACATCGTGACCGAGGTGATCGGCGAGGTTGACGGCCTGGTCCCGGCCACGGCGAACGAGGCGCGCGATATCGTCTTGGGCCTGACCGGCGCAAATGGCGCAGGCCTGGTTCCCTTCGGCACCGAAGCCGGGATCTTTCAGTCCCTCGGAATGTCCGCCGTGATCTGTGGGCCCGGGTCGATTGAACAGGCACACAAGCCCGATGAATACCTCTCGATAGAGCAACTATCGCAATGCCTTTCCATGCTGGAAAGGTTGGGCGGGAGACTGGGGGCCTAGAAGCGATGGAACGCGCCATGTCACTTTTCTGGCGCGCCGCGCCCTTCGTCTTCCTCCTGCTTTGGTCGGGTGGCTACAGCTTTGCCAAGCTGGGCTTGGAGCATGCAGAGCCGATGACACTGCTGGCGTTGCGCTATGGCCTCGCGGTGGTTGTGTTGGCGTCCCTTGCTCTGGTCAGGCGGCCGCGCTGGCCCACTGGGCCGCGGCACTGGTTCGCAGTTGCGCTCACCGGGTTCCTCATTCAAGGCGTGTATTTCGGGCTCGCCTATCTGGCCATGAAGCGCGGGATGAATGCCGGAACCACAGCGATCATCATGGCTCTACAGCCCGCGCTCGTGGCAACCTTGTCCCCGTTGGTCGGCGGCCGGCGCGGCGGCGGCCTGTTGTGGCTCGGGTTGGCGTTCGGGTTTGCCGGCGTCCTTGTCGCCGTCTGGTCCGAAAACGCTCTGGGGCCGAGCCCTTGGGGAGCCGCGGCGCTGGCGCTCGGAGCGCTGGTGGGGATCAGCGCCGCGACGCTGGTGGAAAAGGCCCATGGCTTGAAAACCGATCCCGTGGCGGGTGGCCTCGTGCAGTACCTCGTCGGTTTCACCGTGCTTGCGCCGGTTGCGACTTTGACCGAGCGGGCTCCGGTGGACTGGCAGCCGGGACTGATCCTGGCTCTTGCTTACCTCGTCATTGCCAATTCGCTGATATCCATCACGCTTTACATCGCCATGATCCAGCGCGGCGACGCCACCCGGATTTCGGCCCTGATGTACTTGGTCCCGCCGCTGGCCATGCTGACGGCCTGGGCGCTTCTCGGTGAGCCGCTGCGCCCCCTGGCTCTGGTCGGACTCGCCTTGTCGGCCCTTGGCGTTTATATCGTCACACGCCAGACAAAATGAGGTACGCATGACCTTCGCGCCAGCCGAAGTGCCGCACAGTGCCCGCGACCGCTTCGACAGGATGCATACGATCCTGAGGGACCGGATCTGCCTTCTGGACTATCCGCCCGGCACCCGCCTGTCCGAAGAGGAACTCGCCGCGGAGTTCGGCACAAGCCGCACGCCTCTGCGCCGCGTCTTGGTCAGGCTGGAGAGCGAGGGACTGCTGCAATCGGTCCATGGCGTCGGCACCTTCGTCACCGATGTAGACATCGAAGCGCTGGAGCAGACGTATCAACTCCGCATGGAACTTGCAGAGCTTCTGGGGATTTTGGGGCCAAACCCGCCCGATCCGACCTTATGGCAGCGGCTTCAGTCGCTTTCTACCGAGGTTCGAACTCTCGCCGAACACCCGGACGCCCGGCGCTTCGGTGAGCTTAATATGGAGTTTTTCCACGAATTCCACGGCATCACCAGCAATTTGCCCCTGCGGGAGATTTGCGAGCGACTTTTCCTGCAGACCGCGCGCATCTGGCTGAAATCCATGGCAGCTTCACGCATCGACGTAGGGGCCGAGGTGCGTATATTTGCCGACGAGATTGACGAGGTCCTGCGCGCGCTCGCCATCGGCGATGTACGATCGGCCGCGCTGATCCACCGCGCCCATATCTCGATGAGCTTCACGCGAATGCGGCTTGCTGTAATCGAGCCGAGGCTTCAGCCTCAATGATGTTCAGTGGCCTGCTACCGGTTTCGTGGACACCGGTTTAGGTTTGCATAGCTCGGGCCTCATCGACACCTACCAGCGGCAGGTGAAGATTAGGCCGCGGCACTGGCAAAGGAGCCAAGCCGCGTTGCTGGCCATCCCCAAAGCGGTCTGATCTTGCGCCGCCTCGTGGCGGGTTTTGTTAACTGGTTTTGACGTCAGCTCGTTCGGCTTGGTTCACGAAGAGAAAGGATACGCCCCAACGCTGAAGTGCTCTCCAGGATCCATACCGAGATTGCGCATTCCAAGATGTCTGCGGAGTGCCGTCCGCTGCGTCACGTCGCCGTAGCACGGGGGATGCAGGAACGACAAAGCCGCCCCGAAGGGCGGCCTTTAAATCTTTGATCTCATTTTATGATTTTGGTTGCGGGGGCAGGATTTGAACCTGCGGCCTTCAGGTTATGAGCCTGACGAGCTACCGGGCTGCTCCACCCCGCGGTGGTTGTTTGTTGTATCGTTTAGAGAGGTGTTTTTTGTGTTTCTTTCT
>JAGWVA010000028.1 GCA_028875855.1 Paracoccaceae bacterium | reverse complement strand
GGTGATCCTTGACGGGCGCATCCCCAACGCCTGCCTGCTTGAGCTTTTCACCGATCACGGTGCGGGCTCTCTCATCCGCTCGACCGAGCCGCGCATCAAGCCGCGGGGCGAATGACCACGCTGGACGAGGTCGCCGGGGCGGCGGCGGCCGAGCAGTTGGCCGTCATCGGCGGCTTTCATCCCGCGCCCGAGGAAGACCTTGGCGGCACGGTCCTGCTGCTGGGGCCTGCCGAGCCCGGTTTCTGGGCCCATGTCACCGCAGCCCCGGAATTCGCCGATGGGGCCGCGGACCCTCTCGACCGTTGGTCGGCCCGGGTGATCGGGGGCATCGCGGAACGGCTGGGCGCGCGCGCGCATTTTCCCTTCGACGGCCCGCCCTACCGGCCCTTCTATTCCTGGGCGCTGCGCACGGGGCGGGTCTGGGCCTCGCCCGTGACGCTTCTGGTGCATGAGACGGCGGGGCTTCTCGTGTCCTTTCGCGGCGCGCTGGCGCTGCCGGGGCGGATCGATCTGCCGCCCGCGCCGCCCTGCCCCTGCGACACCTGTCCCGGCAAGCCCTGCCTGACCGCCTGCCCCGCGGGCGCCCTGACGGGCGCGGGCTACGACGTGCCGGCCTGCCACACCTATCTGGAAACCCCGGCCGGCGAAGAATGCCTTGCCGCAGGCTGCCGTGTCAGAACGTCCTGTCCAGTCAGCCAAGGCTATGCCAGACTGGCGGTCCAATCCGCCTATCACATGAGGCTGTTTCACAAATGACCAAGCGCCTGATCCTGACCCGCCACGCCAAATCCAGCTGGGACAACGCCAACATGGCGGACCATGACAGGCCGCTGAACGGTCGGGGTCGCCGCGCGGCGGCTGAGCTTGGCGAATGGCTCGCCTCGCGCGGCTACATCCCGGACGAGGTCATCACCTCGGACGCGAAACGGACGATGGAAACCTGGGAGGGGATCGCCCCCGCCCTGCCGGGAAGCCCGGCCCTGCGCGAGACGCACAAGCTTTACCAGGCCGGGCCGGACGTGATGCTGGCGGTCCTCAAGCATGCCAAGGGTGACACAGTGATGATGCTGGGCCACAATCCGGGCATCAGCGAGTTCGCCCAACGCCTTGTCGCGCGGGCGCCGCTGAATCCGGAATTCCAGCGCTACCCGACGGCGGCGACGCTCGTGGTCGAATTCCCGATCGACGACTGGTCCGATGTGGCCTTCGGCCTTGGCGCGCCGGACGATTTCATCGTGCCGAACGAGATGACGGCCTGACTAGGCCCGCCCCATCCGCGCATCCAGACTGATCGCGCCTCCGCCCGCGAAGACGAGGTAGAGGAAGACGAAACAGAACATCACGGCCGCATCCCCGCCATTCAGCGCGGGAAAGATGCCGTGATGGATGTGGACCATGAAATAGGCGAAGGCCATCTCGCCGGACATGATGAAGGCGGCGACCCGGGTGTAGAACCCCAGCAGGACGAAGATCCCGCCCACCGTTTCGATCACGCCGGCAAGACCGAAGATCGACATCAGCGGCGGGCCCGCGTGCCCCGAGGCGGGAAAGCCGATAAGCTTCATCGTGCCGTGCTCGATGAAAAGCAGGGCGACAACGACCCGCAGCAGCGACAGAATGATGGGGCTGAGGGAGTTCAGGGTCTTCATGGCGGCCTTCCGGTTGGGTTCTATTCGCCGGAAGCCTAGACGTTTTCCCGACCGCGTGTCAGGGTCGGCACCCGCCTCTCACCAAGGCTTGATGCCGCCCTTCGCGGTGCCTAGTGGCCGAGGATCTGGCTCAGGAACAGCTTCGTGCGATCCGACTGGGGATTGTTGAAGAATTCCTCGGGCTCGTTCTGCTCGACGATCTGGCCCTGATCCATGAAGATCACGCGGTTCGCCACCTGCCGGGCAAAGCCCATCTCGTGGGTGACGCAGAGCATGGTCATCCCCTCCTGGGCCAGTTCGATCATCGTATCCAGAACTTCCTTGATCATCTCGGGATCAAGGGCCGATGTCGGCTCGTCGAACAGCATGATCCGCGGCTTCATGCACAGCGACCGGGCGATGGCCACGCGCTGCTGCTGCCCGCCGGAAAGCTGGCCGGGATACTTCCGCGCCTGTTCGGGGATCTTCACCTTCTCTAGGAAATACATCGCCGTTTCCTCGGCCTCTTTCTTCGGGGTCTTGCGAACCCAGATCGGGGCGAGGGTCAGGTTTTCAAGAATCGTCAGGTGGGGGAACAGGTTGAAGTGCTGGAACACCATCCCCACTTCCGACCGCACCTTGTCGATGTTCTTCAGATCGCTGGTCAGCTCGGTGCCGTCCACCACGATCTGGCCGGACTGATGTTCCTCCAGCCGGTTGATGCAGCGGATCAGCGTCGATTTGCCCGACCCGGAGGGGCCGGCGATCACGATCCGCTCGCCCTTGTGCACCGTCAGGTCGATGTCGCGCAGGACATGGAACGTGCCATACCACTTGTTCATCTTGACGATCTGGACGGCGACCTCGGTCGACACTTCCATCTTTTTCATAGCGTCAGCCATGTGCCACTCCTTAGCGATGGTCCGTCTTCAGCTTGCCCTCGAGGTACATCGAATACCGGGACATGCCGAAGCAGAAGATGAAGAATATGACGCCCGAGAAGATGTAGGGCTCCCAGTAGATGCCGTTCCACAGCGTCGAGGCGCGCACCGCGTTGGTGATCCCCATCAGCGGGTCGAGAAGGCCCACGATGATGACCAGCGTCGTATCCTTGAAAAGGCCGATGAAGGTCGAGACGATGCCGGGGATCGAGATCTTCAGGGCCTGCGGCATGATGATGAGCCGTTGCGCCTGCCAATAGGTCAGGCCAAGCGCATCGGCCGCTTCGAACTGGCCGCGCGGGATGGCGGCAAGGCCCCCCCGGATCACCTCGGCGATATAGGCGGCCGAGAACAGCGTGACCATGATGATGACGCGCAGCACCAGATCGAAGGTCGTTCCCGGCGGCAGGAAATAGGCCAGCAGGAAGGACGCGGTGAACAGCAGCGTGATCAAGGGCACGCCCCGGATGAATTCGATGAACACCACGCTCGTCGTCTTGATCAGCGGCATGTCCGACCGGCGGCCCAGCGACAGCAGGATCCCCATCGGCAGCGAGAAGCCGATGGCGCACATGCCGACGATGAAGGCCAGAAGGAACCCGCCCAGCTTGTCGGACGCCACGAAGGGCAGCCGGATCGGAACGAGATGCTGGAGCCCCGACGCCACCGGGCCCGCGGCGAACAGCCACCACAGCACCGCGGCCAGCACCGCCGCCGCCACGCCCAACGGCGCATTGGCCAGCCGCGTTGCGACTCGCAGAGCCAGCCAGCCCGCGACGAAGCCCAGCATGATCGTGACGGCGATCCAGAAGGTGCCGCCCCAGATGAGCCAATAGGCCAGCGCCGGATAGACGGCCGAGAACCAGATCATCTTGCGCGGCATGTGGCTGAACAAGATCGGCATGAGCGCCACCAGCAGCAGCACGAAGGCCAGCGTCGGCCGCCAATACTGCGCGATCGGGTAGAAGCCGAAGACGTACAGGTTCCAGTTCTGGTGGATCACCGCCCAGCAGGCGCCTCCGGCATTCTCGCCCCAGGTCGCGTGAATGATGGTGCGGCATTCCGTCAGGGACTTGGCGTTCCAGACCGAATGCAGGAACCACGGCAACGACAGCGTCACGATGTAAAGCACGATGGCGATCGTCACGACCGTGATGACGCCATTGCCGATGGACGAAAACAGGTTCTCGTGCATCCATTTCCAGGCGCCGCGCTGCGACCGTGGCGGCTCGCGCGCCGGGATCATCTGGCTGCGGTGAAAGGCTTGGGTCACATCGCTCATCTCAACGCTCCTTCAGCCGCACGGAGCGGTTGTAGACGTTCATCACGGCCGAGATGACCAGACTGATGATCAGGTAGATCAGCATCATCAGCAGGATGCATTCCAGCGCCCGCCCCGACTGGTTCAGCGTGATGCCGCCCAGCGTCGCGCCCAGATCGGCGTAGGCGACCGCGAAGGCCAGCGTGGAGTTCTTTGTCAGGTTCAGGAATTCCGAGATCAGCGGCGGCACGATCACGCGCAACGCCTGCGGCAGCACGACAAGGCTCATCGTCCGCCCCGGGCGCAGGCCAAGGGCATGGGCGGCCTCGGTCTGCCCCTTGGAGACGGCAAGGATGCCGGCACGCACGATCTCGGCGATGAAGGCCGCGGTATAGGCCGACAGCCCGAACCACAGCGCAAAGATCGAGTTCGGCGCAAGGACGCCGCCGCGGAAGTTGAACCCCTTAAGCGCCGGGAAATCCCAGTGCAGGCCAAGCGCGAACAGCAGCACGACGGGGGGGCCGAGGATCAGAAGAAGCGTGGACCACCACGTCGTCGGCCGCTTTCCGGTCGCCTCCTGAATGCGTGAGGCGCGGCGCAGGATCACCCGGTTGATCAGAACGCCGGCGACGATCACCGCGACCAGCGCCACGAAATCGAGGCTGATCCAGAAGATCCCCAGATCGGCAAAGCCCAGCGAATGGGTGAACATGGGTGCGGGCAGCGCGATGTAACGGTTGGTGATCGCGACCGAGCCCCAGAACCACATATGCGCCGACGGATTGGCGCCGCGATAGGCATTGGGCGCCGGGGTGACGGCGGTCAGGACGGCGTAGATGATCAGAAGCCACAGCAGAAGCGGCACGTTGCGGAAGATTTCCACATAGACCGTCATCAGCCGCGCCACGACCCAGTTCTTGGACAGGCGCAGCACGCCGACGATCACGCCCAGCACGGTTGCCGTGATGCAGCCCAGCACCGAGATGAACAGCGTGTTGACCAGCCCCACCAGCGCGGCGCGCCCATGCGTGCTGTCGTTGGTGAAGTGAATGAGCTTCAGGCTGATGTCATAGCCCGCGCGGTTCCACAGGAAGTCGAAGCTGGGCGACAGGCCGAGCCGGGCGAGGTTCGCCGCGGCATTCGACAAGAGCCAGCCGATTGCGATGAAAAGCGCGCACAGGAACAGCGCCTGTATCGTGTACCCGCGGTAACGCGAGTCATAAACGAGCTTGCTCAACCGAAAGCCACTGTCCGGTCGATCTTCCGCTAGGCTCATGGCATTTTCCCCGATTTCGGATGGTGCGGTCCGTTCATTCGGATCTGCACCAGCGGCTTTGCCGCGTTTTCCGGTGTTTTTGTTGCGGAGCGGGCGCGCAGGATCGCGCGCCCGCCCGGTTCATGCAAACCGATCCTAGTGGAACGGGATGGCGTACATCAAGCCGCCCTTGTTCCACTGGGCGTTCAGGCCGCGGGCCAGCCCGATGGGGGTCGAGGTGCCGATGTTGGCTTCGAAGATCTCGCCGTAGTTGCCGCCAGCGGCGATCGCGCGCTTGGCCCAGAGCTTGTCCAGCCCGATCATGCCGCCAAGGTTGTCTTCGCTGCCCAGCAGGCGGTTCAGCTCGGGGTTCTTCGTGCCCTTCGACAGTTCCTCGAGGTTCTTCGAGGTCACGCCAAGCTCTTCGGCTTCGATGAGCGCGTAAAGCGTCCAGCGCACGATGCTGGCCCACTGTTCGTCACCCTGACGCACGACCGGACCCAGCGGCTCTTTCGAGATGATTTCCGGCAGGATCACGTAATCGGCGGGCTTTTCGAAGGTCGCGCGCAGCGCGGCCAGGCCCGAGGCGTCGGTGGTGTAGGCGTCGCATGCGCCAGCCAGGAACTGCTGCTTGCCTTCCGCGTCATTCTTGATCGAAATCGGCGTGTACTGCATGTTGTGCTGCTTGAAGTAGTCGGCAAGGTTCAGCTCGGTCGTCGTGCCGGTCTGAACGCAGATCGTAGCGCCGCCAAGTTCCTTGGCCGAGCTCACGCCCAGCGACTTCTTCACCATGAAGCCCTGGCCGTCGTAGTAGTTCACGCCCACGAAGGTCAGCTTCAGGTCGTTTTCACGCTTGAAGGTCCAGGTCGAGTTCCGGGCCAGCATGTCGATTTCGCCCGACTGCAGCGCGGTGAAGCGGGTTTCGCCCGAGGTCGGGACGAACTTGATCTTGGACGAATCGCCAAGCACCGCCGCGGCGACCGCGCGGCACATCGCCACGTCGAAGCCGGTCCAGTGGCCGTTCGCATCCGGGGCGCCGAAGCCCACGAGGCCGGTGTTCACGCCGCAGTTCAGCACGCCGCGCTTTTGCACGTCGGAAAGCGTGCTTGCAGAGGCCGCCGCGGCAGCCAGACCGGCGACCGCGAGCCCGGCCAAGAATACGGATGTCTTCATGTTTACCTCTTCCTGATTGTAACGCCACTCGCCGCATTCGGGATGCGGCTTCGGGCAGGAACGTTTCAGAACCTCACGGCTCCGTTAGTAACCGGAGTTTGGTCGGAAACGCGCGAAAACGTCAAGACATGTGTATAACAGCGACGCATTGAGATGTAACTGCCTGAAAAATAATCTCTTTGCCCGGCACGAAGGCGTGAGGCAAGCGCATCGAAGATGACGGCGTTCAACGCAGGGTCGCAAGAAACGCAGAGGCATGCAGAAAGGCCGAGCGTTTGATCGCCTCGGTCTGCGAGGCTTCTTCGTCCGCCCCCCAGACCTCGGCTTGCCAGGTCTCATCGATTCGGGACCGTCGCCAAAGCTCATCGGCCGCGTGCAGCCCGCGAAAAGCAGCCAGCCCGATCACCAGCGACCCGGACAGCGTCACCAGATCGTGGAGCGCCGTGAGCTGGAACGGCGTGAGGACGCGCACCTGCCCCGCCAGCGCCGCAAGGCTCTCGCGGCTCTGCGGACGGTGCATCACCCCAACCCGCGCCTGCAACGGGGCGCCAAGGGTCGTCGCGGCCCAGTCCATCAACGGGTCCCAGGCCGCCGCCTGCCGTTCGACCAGCGCCTGCGGCTGATCGGCGCGGTAGCAGATCAGGTCGCTGTCGCCATAGGCGGCGATCATCTCGGCCACCTCATCGAACTGCGGGGCCACCTTGTCGATTGCCGCGTTCGCCGATCGGGTGAAGGGCATGGTCGTCGGGTCGATCTTCTCGCCCTGCGCCCGCCATTCGGCGGCGATCGCTTCGGCCAGAGCGCGGGTCGGCACCGTCAGCGCGGCCTTGGCCGGCGTCTTCACCCGGCGGCCATCCAGCAGCACGGTGAATCCGCCCTCGACCTCGGCCGGTTCGGCGGCGGTCCAGAAGCGCTTCGGGGTCCAGCCGCTCATCGCACCTCCACGAAGGGATCGGCGGGGACGTCGTCCTCATGCCAGCCGAAGGTCTTCCACGTCCGCGCCATGTGGTCCGGCAACGGTGCGGTGAAGGTCATCGTCTTCTTGGTGATCGGGTGTTCGATGGTGATGCTGCGCGCATGCAGATGCAGCTTGCGGCTGAGATCGCCGCCGACCTGCGCGCCCCAGCCATCGCCCATGTTTTCCTGAGACGACCCGCCGTATTTCCCGTCGCCAAGGATCGGGTGGCCGATCTCGGCCATATGGGCGCGCAACTGGTGGGTGCGACCCGTCACCGGTTCCAGCGCCATCCACGACAGCCGTGTGCCAAGGAACCAGAGCGTGAAGAAATCCGTCTGCGCCCGCTTCGCCTCGGGGTGTTCCTTCATCTTGGCGGGGTGGATGCAGATCATCTTTTCGCCCTCGCCGCCGCGCCCATGGCCGGGGGCCTTCATCAGGCCGTACTTGATGCTGCCCTGCTTTGGGTTCGGCACGCCCGCGACCACGGCCCAGTAGATCTTGCGCGCCGCCCTGTGGCGCAGCGCCTCGCTGAGCGCGCGGGCCACGCGATCCGTGCGCGCCAGAAGCAGGATGCCCGAGGTATCCTTGTCCAGCCGGTGCACCAGCTTGGGCCGATCCTTGTAGCCGAATTTCAGCGCCTCGGTCAGACCGTCCACATGGCGGTTGCCCTGCCCCGAGCCGCCCTGGCTGGGCAGGCCCGCGGGCTTGTTCAGGACGATCATGTGCTCGTCCTTCCACAGCACGGCGGCCTGGATCATCTTCACATCGGCCGGGTCGAACCCGTCATCGGCCGGCCGCTCGGGCGGCGGGCTGTCGGGCAGAGGCGGCAGGCGCACGGTCATGCCGGGGGCCACCCGGCTTGACGCCTTCACGCGGCCGCCATCGACGCGCAGCTGTCCGGTGCGGCACATCTTTTCGATCGCCCCCTGCGTGACATGGGGAAACCGCCGCTTGACCCACCGGTCCAGCCGCTGTTCGCCCTCATCGGCGGAGACGGTCAGGGTGCGGACGCCGCTCACGCAAGCACCGTGCGCATCAGATGAACCCCGGCGATCAGCGCAAGGATCGAGACGGCGACCGACAGTCCGATGTAAAGCGCGGCCAGCTCGGTCTGGCCGGTTTCCATCAGGCGCCAGCTTTCCAGCGAGAAGGACGAAAACGTCGTGAACCCGCCCAGCATCCCCGTGGCCAACAGCGCGTTCCAGTGCGTCAGACCCTTCTGACCAAGGAACACCACCAGCGCCCCCATGATGAACGAGCCAAGGATGTTCACCGCGATCACGCCCAGGGGGAAGGGATGGCTGCCGAAATTGCGCAGGATCGCGACCCCGGCGAGATAGCGCAGCGAAGCCCCGACCGCGCCGCCAAGGGCGACTTGCAACACCGTTCCGAACATACCCATTCCCCTTGTCAGCCGCCCTGCCGCTTGATCCGCAGCTTGGCGAAATAGTCGAGTCGCTTTTTCAACTCGCGCTCATACCCTCTTTCGGGCGGCTGGTAAAACACCGGGCGGCGAATCCCTTCGGGGAAGTAGTCCTGCCCCGAAAAGGCATCCTCGGCGTCGTGGTCGTATTCATAGCCTGACCCGTAGCCCTGGTCCTTCATCATCTTCGTGGGCGCGTTCAGGATGTGCTTGGGCGGCATGGCCGATCCGGTGCGCCGCGCCTCGGCCCGCGCGGCCTTGTAGGCGGCATAGCCCGCGTTCGATTTCGGCGCGAGCGCGAGGTAGATCACCGCCTGCGCCAGCGCCAACTCCCCCTCCGGGCTGCCCAGACGTTCGTAGGTTTCCCATGCGTGCAAGCAATGGGTCTGCGCCTGCGGATCGGCCAGCCCGATGTCCTCGACCGCCATCCGGGTCAGGCGGCGCGCGAGGTAGCGTGGGTCCTCGCCGCCCTCCAGCATCCGGGCGAACCAGTAAAGCGCGGCATCGGGGTCCGAGCCTCGCACCGATTTATGCAGCGCCGAGATCAGGTTGTAATGCTCGTCCCCCGACTTGTCGTATTTCGCCGCCCGCCGCATCAGGCGGCGCGCCAGTTCGTCCACGTCGAGAGGTGCCGCGACCTTCCACGCGGCAACCTGCTCGATCAGGTTCAACAGCGCCCGTCCGTCGCCATCGGCCATCTCCAGAAGCCGCTCCCGCGCGGGGGCCTTCAGCGGCAGGGCACGGCCCATCTCCTTTTCCGCCCGCTGGGCGAGGCGCTCGAGATCGGCCAGCGACAGCCGCTCCAGCACGATCACCTGCGACCGGCTGAGAAGCGCCGCGTTCAGCTCGAAGCTGGGGTTCTCGGTCGTGGCCCCCACCAGAAGGATCGTGCCGTCCTCCATGTAGGGGAGGAAGCCGTCCTGCTGGGCCTTGTTGAAACGGTGGATCTCGTCCACGAACAGAAGCGTTCCCCGGCCCTGCTGGAAGCGCAGCTTTGCCGCATCGAACACCTTGCGCAGGTCCGGCACGCCGGTGAAGATCGCGCTGATCTGGACGAAGGCCAGGTCCGTCTCGGCCGCCAGAAGCCGCGCGATGGTGGTCTTGCCCACGCCGGGCGGCCCCCAGAGGATCAGCGACGACAGGCTGCCCGCGGCCAGCATGGCCCCCAGCGGACCATCGGGCGACAGAACCTTGTCCTGCCCGATGACCTCGGCCAGCGACTTCGGCCGCAGCCGGTCGGCCAGCGGTCGGTGGCCACTGGCGGGGGGGTCGGATTTGGGCGTGTCGAACAGGTCTGTCATGGGGCGAAGGTTACGCCGCCCCATCCGCGACGAAAAGGTCAGATGCTGAACTGCAGCTCCAGCCGGTGACCGCCGCGGACCACGTCCAGACGCCAGTTGCGGGTTCTGGCCTGCGCGGCGGCGCGAATGTCCGCCGGCGTCTCGATGGATCGCCCGTTCACGCCCAGCACGATGTCGCCGCGTTCAAGGCCGATCCGGGCCGCCAGATCCGCCGCATCGGCCACCACGACGCCATGGGCATCGGGCGGCAGGTCGAGTTCGGCCATCACCGCGGGGTTGATCCTTTCGACCGTCAATCCGCGCAAGACGACATCCTGCGTGATGGTCAGCCTGTCGCGCGGTGGCGTCTCGGGCGGTGCGATCAGGGTCGCGCGGGCCTGACGCTGGGTGCCCTGCCGCAGATAAGCCAGCGCCACGGTCTGGCCGATCCCCGTCGCCGTGACGCGGTAAAGAAGCTCCTGCGGGCTGTTCACCGGCTGACCGTCCACCGACAGGATCACGTCGCCCACCCGCAGCCCGGCCTTCGCCAGAGGGCTTGCCCCGGCCAGCGCCGAGATGGCGACCCCGTCAGGCCGCGTCATGCCAAGGCTGTTGGCCAGCGCCGCATCCACCGTCTGCGCCACCAGCCCCAGCCAGGGGCGCGCGAAATGATGCGCCCCGGCCTTGGCCTGCACCAGAAAGGCCCGCACCATGTTCGACGGGATCGCGAAGCCGATGCCGTTCGACCCGCCCGACCGCGACAGGATGGCCGAGTTGATGCCGACCAGCCGGCCCCGCATGTCCACCAGCGCGCCGCCCGAGTTGCCCGGATTGATCGGCGCATCGGTCTGGATGTAGAAGCCGCGCCCGTTGCTGAGCGACGAAAGCGACCGCGCCAGCCCCGACACGATCCCGCTGGAGACGGTCTGGCCCACGCCGAACGGATCGCCGATGGCAAGGACAAGGTCCCCCACCTCGACGGTATCGGAATCCCGCAGGCTCAGCGCCGGAAGATCATGCGCCCCCTTGAGCCGCAGCACGGCGAGATCGGCCTGCTTGTCGGCCAGAACCACCTCTGCCGGGAATTCGCGCCGGTCCTTCAGCGCGACGCGGATCTCGGACGCCTTGCCGATGACGTGGTAATTCGTCACCACCAGCCCGTCCGGCGACAGGATCACCCCGGAGCCAAGCGAGCTTTGCACCCGCGGCACCGTCCGCGAATAGTCCCGAAACAGCGGGCCGAAAAAGGGATCGTTGGCAAAGGGGCTCGCGCTTTGCTGGACGATCTGCTTGGCGAAGATATTGACCACCGCAGGCGCGGCCGCCTTCACCACCGGCGCATAGGACAGCGTGATCGGCGCCATCGACGCGGGCACGGCGGTTTCTGCCATGGCCGCGCCCCCGTAGAGAAGCGCGGCCAGAAGTAGTGCGGATCGTTTCACGCGTTCGCTCCCTCTCGTCCTGCGGATGAAAATGCCATCGCAGGACGATATGGGAAACGGGGACGGCGATCACAATCAGTGCAGGTTGGCGCTGAAATCCATCATCACCACCTGATTCTCGACGCCGTCGATCGTCATGACCGGGCCCTGCGCCGCCATCTTCACGCCGACCCGGTCGCACCAGCGCGGCCAGTTCGCGTTCAGAAGCGTCAGGCACTGGGTCGCGCCGACTTCGCGCGCCGCCGCGCCGAGATCGCGCACCAGTTGGGCATGCACCTTCCGGCGCAGCGCCGCGGGAACGTCGTGGCTCACGAACAGGCGCGAGCTTTCCCAGATATGCTCGGCCACCGGGGCTTCGTCATACAGCAGCGTGGACGGGATCGTGTCCAGAAGCCCGCGCTGCGCATCGCGGATCATGTAGGTGTAGATGCCGCATTTCGTCGTGGTCGGCGTCAGCCGGTTGCCGGCCAGCACACGACCGAACTCGTCATGGACCACGACCCAGCGGCTTGCTGGGGTGTCATACTGGTCATATTCCATGCCCATCGCTTCGGGCAGGTTCCACTTGTTGTGGACGATGAACAGCTCACGCCGCGCGCGCAGCATGTTGGCGAAAAGCTCGCCATGGTTGTGGAGATTGGCAAAGGAAAGCGTAGTGGTCTGCATGTTAGCCTCCTGCAGGGTTGGTGGGAAAGAAACCTTGCGGAGAGCCGCGCCTTACAGGAGGCGATAGTCCTTTGCGCGCTGGATTGCTTCGGCCGTCGTGCGGGCCATCAACCGGATGCGCGCCGAGGTGATCCTCGCCTTCAGCGCACTTTCCGAGATACCCAGCTTGGCCGCGGCAGCCGCGTGGCGGTCGCCATTCGCAATGCACTTGAGCGCTTCGATCTGTGCCTTTGTCAGATCATCCGGCGGCTGTGTCAGATCGTGGAGATGGCAGATGATCCGCTCAAGTTCCAGGATCTCTTCGTCTGTAAACTCGCGGTCGCCGCGCGCGAAACTGGCAATGGTGCGCGACTTGATCGGCCCGCAGGAAATCGTTGCTCCATACCGCAGCCCGTAACTGGCAGCTTCCCTGAACAGCCCGAAGGGATCGAGCAGGGTCGGGTCGCTCCAGCGGACATGGCCAGTGGTGCTGAAGCCCCAGGCGGTCATGGGATCGCGCAGCACAAAGCCATTCTCGGTGTAGTGATCGATCCAGGCCTGGTCGTAGGTCTGGAACGTCATCAGGGGAGAGGTAAACCTGATATGCAGCCCGACGAAGTAACCCGCCGGGGCCAGGCGCGCAACATCGCGCAACTCAAGATCAACTCTCGTCTGAATGGACATGTCTTTTTCGGCAGGTTGCAGTGTTGGTAATCAACCGTAAATTGATAGGTAGTTCAACTGTCAAGATCGAGTTTCAGTATGCAGTCCACCATTGAACCCAGCGTCTTCGCCCGCATCATGTCCCTGCCTCTGAGTCTGCGGCTGGATCTGCTGGAGTTTCTCGGTTCGACCCCCATGTCGCCCAGCGGGATCGAAAGAGCGATCCGCATTCTCGCGCGGGAAGACATGCAGCGCATACCCCGAGACCCGAAATCCTGCTGACGGCAAAAACTGAAAAGCCCGCCTAACGGCGGGCTTTTGTATTCAGTGGCAGGCCTGCGATTCTTATTCCGCGGACTCTTCACGTGCCTTGTCGGCAGCGCCCTTGGCCGAGGTGTCGCGATCCACGAATTCGATGATCGCCATCGGGGCCATGTCGCCATAGCGGAAGCCCGCCTTCAGAACGCGGACGTAGCCGCCCTGACGGTCCTTGTAGCGGGGGCCAAGGATGTCGAACAGGCGCGCGACGTGCTTGTCCTGCTTGAGTTGGGCCGCAGCCTGACGGCGAGCATGCAGGTCGCCGCGCTTTGCCAGCGTGATCAGCTTTTCGACCACCGGGCGCAGTTCCTTCGCCTTCGGCAGCGTCGTCTTGATCTGCTCATGCTCGATCAGCGAGCCGGCCATGTTGGCGAACAGCGCCTTGCGGTGTTCTTGCGTCCGGTTGAGGCGGCGGTAGCCAGCACCATGGTTCATCTGTCTTCTCCGTTTTGCTTTGTCCGGCGGCCCTCAGGTCCGGGCCACTCACCTTGGGGCACCATGCCCTTGATTTCCCCGCCTTCGCGGGCATTTCGGGGGCCGTCTAGCCGACCGCCCCCGTACCTGTCAACGCCGCGGGTCTCAGAACTGGTCTTCGAACCGCTTGGCGAGGTCTTCGATGTTT
Organism: Paracoccaceae bacterium; assembly: GCA_028875855.1. GTDB lineage: Bacteria > Pseudomonadota > Alphaproteobacteria > Rhodobacterales > Rhodobacteraceae > Solirhodobacter. The sequence continues at coordinate 34,215 of JAGWVA010000028.1, read as the reverse complement.
TCCGGCGGCCAGTCCTCGACTTCCATGCCGAGGTGCAGGCCCATCGAGGACAGCACTTCCTTGATCTCGTTCAGCGACTTGCGGCCGAAGTTCGGGGTGCGCAGCATCTCGGCTTCGGTCTTCTGGATCAGATCGCCGATATAGACGATGTTGTCGTTCTTCAGGCAGTTCGCCGAACGCACCGACAGTTCCAGCTCGTCCACCTTCTTGAGAAGAAGCGGGTTGAACTCCAGCCCCTCTTCCTCGGCGCCGCGGCCAGCCTGTTCGGGCTCTTCGAAGTTCACGAAGATCGACAGCTGGTCCTGAAGGATGCGGGCCGCATAGGCCACCGCGTCATCCGGGCTGATCGAGCCATCGGTTTCGATGCGCAGCGTCAGCTTGTCATAGTCCAGCACCTGGCCCTCGCGGGTGGGCGTGACTTCGTAGCTGACCTTCTTGACCGGCGAATAGATCGCGTCGATCGGAATGAGACCGATCGGAGCATCTTCCGGGCGGTTCTTGTCGGCGGCGACATAGCCCTTGCCGGTGTTGACCGTCAGTTCCATGTAAACGTCGGCGCCATCGTCGAGGTGGCAGATCACGTGGTCCTTGTTGAGAACCTCGATCCCGTTCGACTCCGAGATGTCGCCAGCGGTGACGACGCCCGGCCCCTTGGCCGAGATCGAAAGACGCTTCGGCCCTTCGACTTCCATCTTCAGCGCCACGCCCTTGAGGTTCAGGACGATGTCGGTCACGTCTTCGCGCACGCCCGAGACGGACGAGAATTCGTGCAGCACGTTGTCGATCTGAACGGACGTGATGGCTGCGCCTTGCAGCGACGACAGCAGCACGCGACGCAGCGCGTTGCCCAGCGTCAGACCGAAGCCGCGCTCCAGCGGTTCCGCGACCACGGTCGCCAGACGCGACGGGTCTGCACCCGGCTTGACCTCAAGCTGCATCGGCTTGATCAGTTCTTGCCAGTTCTTGTGGATCATGCGTGTCGCCTCCATTCTTGTCCGCTGCCCATGTCCGTAAGCGGCAGACGCCCGAGGATCAAAATACGGTATCGGGCCGCGCACGACGGCACGGCCCGACAGAAATTGCCTTAAATCAGACGCGGCGACGCTTCGGCGGACGGCAGCCGTTGTGCGCGATCGGCGTCACGTCACGGATCGAGGTGACGTTGAGGCCGACGGCGGCCAGCGCGCGCAGCGCCGATTCACGCCCCGAACCCGGGCCCTGAACCTCGACCTCGACGGTCTTCATGCCGTGCTCCTGCGCCTTGCGGGCCGCATCTTCCGCAGCCATCTGGGCGGCATAGGGGGTCGATTTGCGCGACCCCTTGAAGCCCATCGTGCCAGCCGACGACCACGAGATCGCGTTGCCCTGCACGTCGGAGATCAGGATCTTGGTGTTGTTGAAGGACGAATTCACATGCGCCACACCAGCGGCGATGTTCTTGCGTTCCTTGCGCTTCGTGCGAACCTTATCGCGAGCCATCTGCGCCCCTCCTTACTTCTTCTTGCCGGCAATGGCCTTCGCGGGGCCTTTGCGGGTGCGAGCGTTGGTGTGGGTGCGCTGACCGCGAACCGGCAGGTTGCGGCGATGGCGCAGACCGCGGTAGCAGCCAAGGTCCATCAGACGCTTGATGTTGGTCGCGACTTCGCGACGCAGATCGCCTTCGACCGTGAAGTTGGCGTCGATGTATTCGCGGATCGCGAGCACTTCGGCGTCGCTCAGGTCGTTGACGCGACGGGTCACGTCGATGCCCACGGCTTCGCAGATCTGGCCGGCGAAGTGGGGGCCGATGCCGTGGATGTAGGTCAGTGCGATCGGGACACGTTTCCCGGTCGGAATGTTGACGCCAGCAATACGTGCCACGTCTTTTCCTTTCGTTGCGGTTCCGTAACGCCAGAACCTTTTTTCACAACGGGCCCGGACGGTGCCGGACCGGCTCATCACTTCAGGCGCCGTTGGCGCCCGAAAACGATTCTCTGAACGAGAAATGGTCAGTTATGGGGTTTTCGGGCTGCCGTCAAGGCGTGGCCGCAGAAAGCCTAGCTGTTGTCAAGAACTTTCCGGATCGCCCCTGCAACCGCGTCGATCGGCGCAAGCCCGTCAACGACGCGCAGCGCGCCCTTGGCATGGTAATAGCCGATCAGCGGCGATGTCTTCTTGTAGTATTCCATCAGCCGTTGCCGCAGCGCGTCTTCGTTGTCGTCGGCCCGGCGCGTGAACGTCGTGCCGCCGCAGACATCGCAGACGCCCGCCTTCGCGGTGGGCTTCGTCTCGTCATGATAAACGGCACCGCAATTGGCGCAGGTGAACCGGCCGGTGATCCGCCGCGTCAGCGCCGCATCGTCCACCCGCATCTCGACCACCGCGTCCAGCGTCTCGCCGTGGCGGGCCAGCAGGTCGCCAAGCGCATCGGCCTGCGCCAGCGTCCGCGGGAAGCCGTCGAAGATGAACCCCGCCCCGTGGGGCGCGGCCAGCTTCTCTTCGATCAGGCCGACGACGATGTCGTCGCTGACCAACTCGCCGCGGTTCATGACCTCGGCCGCGCGGTTGCCCATCTCGCTTCCGCTGGTCTTGGCCTCGCGCAGCATGTCACCGGTGGAGAGCTGGGTCATGCCCCGCTCGTCCACCAGGATCTTGGCCTGCGTTCCCTTGCCTGCCCCCGGGGGCCCCAACAGAATGATGTTCATCGCCGCGTCGGAGCCTTCCGCTGACCGGTCCGCTTCTTGCCACGAAGCTGCGAGCGTTCGATCAGCCCTTCATACTGGTGCGCCAGCAGATGGGACTGGATCTGGCTCACGGTATCCATCGCCACCGACACGACGATCAGCACCGAGGTGCCCCCGAAGTAGAACGGGATCGAGAATTGGTGACGCAGGATTTCGGGCAGAAGGCAGACGAAGGCCAGATAGGCCGCACCAATCACAAGGATGCGGTTCATCACGTAGGTAAAGTATTCCTCGGTCTTCTTGCCGGGACGGATGCCGGGAACAAAGCCGTTCTGGTTCTTCAGGTTCGACGCCACATCCTCGACCTTGAAGGCGACGTTGTGGGTGTAGAAGAAGGTGAAGAAGACGATCATCACCGTGAAGAACAGCAGGTAGAACGGCTGGCCCGGGCCGAAATAGGCAAGGATCGTGGACATGATCGGGCCCGTCTGGTTGCCCGAGAAGGTCGAGATCGTCGTCGGCAGCAGCAGCAGCGACGAGGCGAAGATCGGCGGGATCACGCCCGAAGGGTTCAGCTTCAGCGGCAGGTGGGACGAACCGCCGTCATAGACCTTCATCCCCACCTGACGGCGCGGATACTGGATGTGGATCTTGCGCAGCGCCTGTTCCATCAGCACGACGAAGGCAATCGTCGCCACGACCATCAGCAGCACACCGACGATGACCGCGGGCGAGATCACGCCCTCGCGCCCCTGGCTCAGGAACTGCGCCGCGGCCGCGGGCGATTCCGCGACGATGCCGACGAAGATGATCAGCGAGACGCCGTTGCCGATCCCGCGCGCGGTGATCTGCTCGCCCAGCCACATCAGGAAGAGCGTGCCGCCGACCAGCGTGATGACGCAGGCCATTTCGAACTGAAGGCCCGGATGCGTGGCAAGCTTGCCAAGCTCGATCGACCGCGCGATGCCCCAGCCCTGGAAGATCGCAAGGCCGACGGTGCCGTAGCGCGTGTATTGGTTGATCTTCTTGCGGCCCTGCTCACCTTCCTTGCTCAGCGCCTCGAGCGAAGGAACCATGGTGGTCAGAAGCTGCACGATGATCGAAGCCGAGATATACGGCATGATGCCGAGCGCGAAGATGCCCATCCGCCGGATGGCGCCGCCGGTGAACATCGACAGGATGCCCCCGATCCCGCTTTGCGCCCGGTCCATGAAGTTCGCCAGCGCGACGTGGTCGATGCCGGGGACCGGGATCCAGGTTCCCAGCCGGTAGATGATCAGTAGCCCGATGGTGAAGACGATACGCTGCCGAAGTTCGGTCGCCTTGCCTAGCGCCGACCACGAGAGGTTCGCCGCCATTTGCTCTGCAGCAGATGCCATAGCCGCACTCTCTTTCATGACAGCACCGCCGAACCGTTTTCCGGTCGGCGGCGCAGGAAAACAAGGATGATGTAAGCGGGATCGGCCCCGCTCACAACCTCTTATTCGGCCGCGGCCTCGGTCTTTGCCGCCGCGAGAAGCGTGACGGAGCCGCCGGCCTTCTCGATCGCTTCCACGGCGGGCTTCGACGCGCCGGAAACGGCCAGATTGATCTTCGCGGTGATCTCGCCCTTGGCGAGGACGCGGATGCCGTCACGCTTGTGACCGGTCACGCCCGCGGCCACGATGGCCTCTTCGGTGATCGTCTCGGCCGCGTTCAGCTTGCCGGCGTCGATGAACTTCTGGATCAGGCCAAGGTTCACGACCGCCCATTCCTTGCGATTCGGTTTCGAGAAGCCGCGCTTGGGCAGACGGCGATACAGCGGCATCTGGCCGCCTTCATAGCCCCCGAGCGCGACGCCCGAACGGGATTTCTGACCCTTGATACCACGGCCAGCGGTCTTGCCCTTGCCCGAGCCGGGGCCGCGCGCCACGCGCTTTTGCTTCTTGGCCGCGCCTTCGTTGTCGCGCAGTTCATGCAGTTTCATGTCGCTCTCTCCTTGCCGGACGCACCCACGAGCGAAAGGGCGGCCACGGCGTTCGTTGGTTCTGGTTGAGTCGGGCCCATACGGGCCACCGGGGGCGTATAGAGGCTCCTGCCTTCCGATGCAAGCAAAGCAGCGCAAGGGGGGCGGACCGGGACAAGGCGGCGCCCCGAGAAATGGAAAACGCCCCGGCTCTTACCGGGGCGCTTCGATCTTCAAACCGTCAGGGCTGATCTCAGCCCCGCTCCTCGATGATCTTCACGAGGTGCGGGATCTTGTTGACCATGCCGCGCACGGACGGGGTGTCTTCCAGTTCGCGCGTGCGGTTCAGCTTGTTCAGGCCAAGACCCTTCAGGGTCGCGGTCTGGATCTCGGGGCGGCGGGCGGCCGAGGCCACCTGCTTCACGACGATGGTTTTTGCCATGGGGCCCTCTCCTTACGCTTCGGCCGTTTCGGCCGCTGCTTCGGTTTCCGGCTTCTTCAGGATGTCGCCCACCTTCTTGCCGCGACGCTGCGCGACGAGCCGGGGGCTGGCTTCCTTCTTGAGACCGTCCAGCGTGGCGCGGATCATGTTGTAGGGGTTGGTCGAGCCGAGCGACTTCGCCACGACGTCCTGCAGGCCGAGCATTTCGAACACGGCGCGCATCGGACCACCGGCGATGATCCCGGTCCCGGGAACGGCGGCCCGCATCACGACGCGGCCCGCACCATGGCGGCCCTCGATGTCGTGGTGCAGCGTCCGGCCTTCGCGCAGCGGCACGCGGATCATCGACCGCTTGGCCTGTTCCGTCGCCTTGCGGATCGCTTCCGGCACTTCCTTGGCCTTGCCCTTGCCGAAGCCGACGCGGCCGCGCTGGTCACCCACGACCACGAGTGCGGCAAAGCCGAAGCGCTTGCCACCCTTAACGGTCTTCGACACGCGGTTGATCGCGACGAGACGATCGGCGAATTCCGGGGTTTCCTCGCGTTCGCGACGGTCCCGGCGGTTTTCACGTTCTGCCATGCGGCATTCCTTGCTTGGTGGCGCACCTCGGCGCCGTTTCTGCCGATCCTGGTGAGCCGCCCCGCGGGGGGGCGTGCTCCCGGATCATCGGGACGGCGCGGACGCCGCCCACCCTTTTAGAACTTCAGACCGCCTTCGCGGGCTGCATCGGCAAGCGCCTTGATCTTGCCGTGGAACAGGAAGCCGCCGCGGTCGAAGAAGCATTCCTCGACACCCGCCTTCTTGGCCCGTTCCGCGATCGCCGCGCCGACCTTGGTCGCCGCTTCGACGTTGTTCTTGCCCACCACGCCGAGATCCTTCTCGAGCGAGGAAGCGGCGGCGATGGTCACGCCCTTCACGTCGTCGATCAGCTGGACGCTGATGTTCTTCGACGACCGATGGACCGACAGCCGAAGCTTGCCGTTCGACATCGCCTTGATCTTGTTCCGAACGCGCAGGCGGCGCTTGAGGAACAGCTCTCTCTTGTTGTTCGCCATTTCTGCCGTCCTTACTTCTTCTTGCCTTCCTTGCGGAAGATGAACTCATCCTTGTACTTGATGCCCTTGCCCTTGTAGGGCTCGGGACCACGCCATTCGCGGATGTTTGCAGCAACCTGTCCGACAAGCTGCTGGTCCATGCCTTCCACAATGATTTCGGTCTGCTTCGGGGTGGTGATGGTCACACCCTTCGGCGCTTCGAAGTTCACTTCGTGGCTGTAGCCGAGCGACAGCTTCAGGATGTTGCCCTGCATCTGGGCGCGGTAACCCACGCCGTTGATCTCGAGCTCTTTCTTGAAGCCGGTGGTGACGCCCTTCACGAGGTTCGCCACCATCGTGCGGCTCATGCCCCACTGGGCACGGGCGCGCTTGGACGTGCCGCGCGGGTCCACCTTCACCTTGTCGCCGTCGATCGTGATGGTCACGTCGTCGGTTGCGGTGAAGCTGCGGGCGCCTTTCGGCCCCTTCACTTCGACGGTCTGGCCGGAGAGGGTGGCACTCACCCCCTTGGGCAGCTCGACCGGTTTCTTGCCAATACGAGACATCCCAGACCTCCTTAGAAGACCGTGCAGAGCACTTCGCCGCCAACATTGGCAGACCGTGCAGCCGCATCCGACATCACGCCCTTCGGCGTGGAGACGATCGAAACGCCAAGCCCGTTTCGGACGCTCGGCAGATCGTTGACGCCCATGTACACGCGGCGACCGGGGGTCGAGACGCGCTTGAGCTCACGAATGACCGGTTCGCCCTCGAAATACTTCAGGCTGATGACCAGTTCGCCCTGGCCATTCTCGGTCTCTTTCTTCTCGTAACCGCGGATGTAGCCTTCGGAGGCCATCACATCCAGAACCCAGGCGCGCAGCTTCGAAGCCGGCGTGGAGACGGTCGATTTCCCGCGCATCTGGGCGTTGCGGATACGCGCCAGCATGTCGCCGATCGGATCGTTCACATACATCGCGACCTCCTTACCAGCTCGACTTGACCATGCCCGGGATCTGGCCGAACGAGGCCAGGTCACGCAGCATGATCCGCGAAAGTTTCAGCTTGCGGTAATACGCATGCGGGCGGCCAGTCAGCTGGCAGCGGTTGTGCAGGCGCGTCGCCGAGGAATTGCGGGGCAGTTGGGCCAGTTTCAGGCTCGCCTTGAAGCGCTCCTCGACCGGGACCTCCTGATTGTTCGCGACAGCCTTCAGGGCCGCGCGCTTGGCCGCATACTTCTGCACCATCTGCTGGCGCTTCAGTTCGCGGTTGACCATGGATTTCTTAGCCATATTCCGTTCCTCCCGCGATCAGCTGTTGAAGGGCATGTTGAATTGCTTCAACAGCGCCTTCGCTTCCGCGTCGGTGTTCGCCGTCGTGCAGATGATGATGTCCATCCCGAGGATGTCATCGACCTTGTCGAAGTCGATTTCGGGGAACACGATCTGCTCTTTCAGGCCCATGGCGTAGTTGCCACGGCCGTCGAACGAGGTGCCCTTCACGCCGCGGAAGTCGCGGACGCGCGGCAGCGCGATGGTGATCAGACGGTCGAGGAATTCATACATCCGGTCGCCGCGCAGCGTGACCTTGCAGCCCAGCGGCATTTCCTCGCGCACGCGGAAACCGGCGATCGATTTCTTCGCGTGGGTGATGACGGCCTTCTGGCCAGCGATCAGCGTCAGTTGCTCCTGCGCCGCCTTGACCTTCTTGGTGTCCTTCACCGCTTCGCCGACGCCCATGTTCAGCACGATCTTGTCGAGCCGGGGAATCTGCATCTCGTTCTTGTAGCCGAACTCTTCCTTGAGCGCGGCACGCACCTTGCCCTTGTAGAGGGCTTTCAGGCGCGGGGTGTAATCGGTCGCGTCAAGCATCAGATCGTCTCCCCGGTCGTCTTGGCGAAGCGCACCTTGGTGCCGTTTTCCATGCGGAAGCCGACGCGGGTTGCCTTGCCGTTGCTGTCCAGAAGCGCGAGGTTCGACAGGTCGATCGGCATGGCCTTCGCCAGCCGGCCACCCTGCGAGGTCTGGCTTTGCTTCGTGTGGCGGATCGCGACGTTCACGCCGTCCACAACCGCCTTGTTTGCCTGCGGCATGACCTGCGTGATCTCACCCTGACGGCCCTTGTCCTTGCCGGTCAGAACGACGACCTTGTCGCCTTTTTTCAGTTTCGCGGCCATCAGAGCACCTCCGGCGCCAGCGAGATGATCTTCATGAAGTTCTTCGCACGCAGCTCGCGCACGACCGGCCCGAAGATACGGGTGCCGACCGGTTCGCCCTGGTTGTTCAGGATGACGGCGGCGTTGCGGTCGAAGCGGATGGAGGTGCCGTCTTCACGGCGGACTTCCTTGGCGGTGCGCACGACGACAGCCTTGCGGACGTCGCCCTTCTTCACACGGCCTTTCGGAATCGCTTCCTTGACCGACACCACGATGATGTCGCCCACGGATGCGTAGCGGCGATGCGAGCCGCCCAGAACCTTGATGCACTGCACCCGGCGTGCGCCGGAGTTGTCAGCGACATCCAGATTGGTCTGCATCTGGATCATTTGGTTTCTCCCGACCTTTGGGGACTTCGGCTAGGCCTGCCCCAGGGTTTCGTTCAAGCCGGAGGGCGTGACTTAAGCCGTAGCTTCCGTCACGACCCGCCAGCGTTTCGTCTTCGAGATCGGCGCGCATTCTTCGATACGAACGGTATCGCCGATCTTGAATTGGTTCATCGCGTCATGGGCGCGATACTTCTTCGACTTCCGCACGGTCTTGTGCAGCAGCGGATGCTTGAAGCGACGCTCGACCAGAACGGTGATGGTCTGATCGTTCTTGTCGCTGGTGACGGTGCCTTGAAGGATACGTTTCGGCATGGTGCGCCCCTTACTTCGCCGCCGCTTCAGCGGCTTTTTGGGTGAGGATCGTCTGGACGCGAGCAACGTCGCGGCGGACGGCACGCATGCGCGCGGTGTTCTCGAGCTGGCCCGTGGCTTGCTGGAAACGGAGGTTGAACGCCTCCTTCTTCAGCGACACCAGCTGATCGCGCAGCTGGTCGGGCGTCTTGCCCTTGAGGTCGTCGGCTTTCATCAGCCTTTTCCTTTCACAATCACCGGACGGCCCCCATCGGGGTTACCTGAAAACCGGTGGACAATGACGAACCCACGAATCGCCGGGGGCCGGCGTTCGCGGGATGCGGTTCGATACAGGGGGTGGGCCAGAAGGGCAAGGAAAACTTTGCCAGGGCGCCCTCCCCCGCCCTTACTTCCAGTTGTAGTTGAAGCTTACGCTGATGCGCTCGTCTTCGGCCATGTTCATCGGCACCTCGTGGCGCAGCCAGCTTTCCCACAGCAGCACGTCGCCCACCTCGGGACGCACATAGACGAAGGGCTGCAACTCCTGCGGGGCATCCTTCCGCCGCACGGGCGCGTTCATCATCATCGGCAGGCGCGGGTCTTCCAGCTTCAGCGCGCTGGTGCCCTTGGGCATGGCGACATAAGTCGTGCCCGAGATCACCGAATGCGGGTGGATATGGCTCGCATGGGTCCCGCCCTCGGGCAGGATGTTGATCCAGAGCGAGTCGCAGGTCAGCGTCCGGCCATCGAGGTCGAAGCCCAGTTCCCGGCAGAACAGATCGACATGCTTGTCCAGCACCTTCACGAGATCGGCAAAGATCGGAAAGCGCCAGGGCAGGTCGGTCAGCGAGGCATAGGAGGTGTAGCCGGGGTAGCCGTTCTCCTCGCACCAGATCTGGCCCGCCTCGTCGTCGTCGGCGATGGCAAGGCACGAGGCGTTCAACTCTCGCGCGTCGATCTTGCCCTGTTCGGCAAGCCGGGCGCGGTAAAGGCGGGTGACGAAAAGGGCAGCGATCTCGGCCATGCGATCCTCCAGCGGTCCCCGGCGGCACGCGCCGGACGGTAAAAGGCCCCCGCCGGGGTCGGCGGGGGCCTCTGATCAGTTCACTGCCAAAGACCTTACCAGTCTTCGCGGACCACGATCCGTGTCTGGACCGGCAGCTTCATCGCAGCCAGACGCAGGCCTTCACGGGCGATCTCTTCGGACACGCCGTCGATCTCGAACATCACGCGGCCGGGCTTCACCTTCGCGACCCAGCGGTCCACGGAGCCTTTACCCTTACCCATCCGGACTTCGGTCGGCTTCGCGGTAACCGGCAGGTCCGGGAAGATCCGGATCCAGACGCGGCCTTGACGCTTCATGTGGCGCGTCAGGGCACGACGGGCAGCCTCGATCTGGCGGGCCGAGACACGCTCGGGCTCGACAGCCTTCAGCCCGAACGAGCCGAAGTCGAGGTTGGAACCGCCCTTGGCCTCACCGTGGATGCGGCCCTTGTGCTGTTTGCGGAATTTAGTGCGCTTCGGTTGCAGCATCTCTCAACTCCTTCAGCGGGCGTCACGACGTTGGGGACGCGAGGGCCCGCCGCTGTCGTTGGATTCCTGCGAGCGCCGGTCATGCGCTTGCGGATCGTGTTCCAGGATCTCGCCCTTGAAGATCCAGACCTTCACACCGATGATCCCGTAAGCGGTTTCCGCTTCATGCGTCGCGTAGTCGATGTCGGCACGCAGCGTGTGCAGCGGCACGCGGCCTTCACGATACCATTCGGTGCGCGCGATTTCCGCGCCGCCCAGACGGCCGGCCACGTTCACGCGGATGCCGAGGGCACCCATGCGCATCGCGTTCTGCACGGCGCGCTTCATGGCGCGACGGAAGGACACGCGGCGCTCGAGCTGCTGGGTGATCGATTCCGCCACCAGCTGGGCGTCCAGTTCGGGCTTGCGCACTTCAACGATGTTGAGGTGCAGTTCCGAAGCGGTGAAGTTCGCCAGCTTCTTGCGCAGGGTTTCGATATCGGCGCCTTTCTTGCCGATGATCACGCCCGGACGCGCGGTGTGGATCGTCACGCGGCACTTCTTGTGCGGACGCTCGATGATGACGCGGCTGACACCGGCCTGCTTGACCTCGTCGAAGATGAACTCGCGCATCTTCAGGTCTTCGAGCAGGAGGTTGCCGTAGTCCTTGCTGTCGGCATACCAGCGGCTGTCCCAGGTCCGGTTGACCTGCAGGCGCATGCCGATCGGATTGACTTTCTGACCCATTACGCTTGCTCCCCGGCTTGGGCTTCGACTTGGCGCACCTTGATCGTCAGTTCCGAAAACGGCTTCACGATCTTGCCGAACCGGCCGCGGGCGCGGGGATGGCCGCGCTTCATGATCAGGTTCTTGCCCACATAGGCCTCGGCGACGACAAGCTCGTCAACGTCCAGGCCGTGGTTGTTCTCGGCGTTGGCGATGGCCGATTGCAGGCACTTCAGCACGTCGCCAGCGATGCGCTTCTTCGAGAAGGTGAGGTCGGCCAGAGCCTTCTCGACCTTCTTGCCGCGGATGAGGCCAGCGACGAGGTTGAGCTTCTGCGGCGAGGTGCGCAGCATCTTGGCTTTCGCCATCGCCTCGTTCTCGGCCACGCGGCGCGGATTCTTTTCCTTACCCATGACGCTTACTTCCTCTTCGCTTTCTTGTCGGCGGCGTGACCGTAATAGGTCCGGGTCGGCGAGTATTCACCGAACTTCTGGCCGATCATCTCCTCGGTGACGTTCACCGGGATGTGCTTCTTGCCGTTGTAGACGCCAAAGGTGAGGCCCACGAATTGCGGCAGGATCGTCGAGCGGCGCGACCAGATCTTGATCACGTCGCTGCGGCCCGAGGCGCGCGCGGCTTCTGCCTTCTTCAGCAGATAGGCGTCGACAAAGGGGCCCTTCCAAACAGAACGTGACATGGATTAACGCCCCTTCTTCGCGCTGCGCGAGCGGACGATGAGTTTGTCCGTGCGCTTGTTCTTGCGGGTCTTCGTCCCTTTGGTGTCCTTGCCCCAGGGCGTGACCGGCGTCCGGCCGCCCGAGGTCCGGCCTTCACCACCGCCGTGCGGGTGATCGATCGGGTTCATGGCAACGCCGCGGACGGTCGGGCGAACGCCCATGTGCCGCTTGCGGCCCGCCTTGCCAAGGTTCTGGTTCGAGTTGTCGGGGTTCGACACGGCACCGACGGTCGCCATGCATTCCTGACGCACCATCCGCAGCTCGCCCGAGGACAGGCGGATCTGCGCATAGCCACCGTCACGGCCGACGAACTGGGCATAGGTGCCCGCGGCGCGCGCGATCTGGCCGCCCTTGCCGGGCTTCAGTTCGACGTTGTGCACGATCGTCCCGATCGGCATGCCCGAGAACGGCATCGCGTTGCCCGGCTTCACGTCCGTCTTCGGACCGGCAACGACCTTGTCGCCCACCGCAAGACGCTGCGGGGCGAGGATATAGGCCTGTTCGCCATCCTCGTATTTCACGAGCGCGATGAACGCCGTCCGGTTGGGATCGTATTCGATCCGCTCGACGGTCGCCGGGACATCGAACTTGCGACGCTTGAAGTCGACGATACGGTAGAGCCGCTTCGCGCCCCCACCCTTGTGCCACATCGTGACGCGTCCGGTGTTGTTCCGGCCACCCGTCTTGGTCAAACCCTCGGTGAGGGCTTTGACCGGACGGCCTTTCCAAAGCTCCGAACGGTCGATCAGAACCAGCCCACGCTGGCCAGGCGTCGTCGGATTATACGACTTGAGTGCCATGCTTTCTGTCTTCCGCTGCTTCAGGCACCCGGGATGGGCACCCCTCTTCCAAAATGATCCACGGCCCCGGAAGCCCGGGGCCGCGAGATTCGGCGCCTTCTATCAGAGGCCCGTGGTCACGTCGATGGTATTTCCTTCCTCGAGCGTGACATAGGCCTTCTTCACGTCGCTGCGCACGCCGGCGCGGCCACGGAAGCGCTTGGTCTTGCCTTTGGTGATGGTGGTGTTGACCGCCTTCACCTTCACGCCAAAGACGGCTTCCACCGCTTCCTTGATCTGGGGCTTGGTCGCGTCCGGCGCCACCTGGAAGACCACGGCATTGGCTTCGGACGCCATCGTGGCCTTTTCGGTGATGATCGGCTTGCGGATCACGTCGTAATGTTCCGGTTTCGCGCTCATTTCAGGCGAGCCTCCAGAGCTTCGACACCCGCCTTCGTGAGCACGAGCGTGTCACGCTTGAGGATGTCATAGACATTCGCGCCCATCGTCGGCAGCACGTCGATGCCTTCGATGTTGCGGGCGGCACGGGCGAAGTTCTCGTTCACGTCGGCGCCGTCGATGATCAGGACGCGCTTCCAGCCCAGTTCCTTCGCGGCCTTGGCAAGGATCGCGGTCTTGGCTTCGGCCATCTCGGCCGATTCCAGCACCACCAGCTCGCCCGCCTTCGCCTTGGCCGAAAGCGCATGCTTCAGGCCAAGAGCGCGGAACTTCTTCGGCAGCTCATGGGCGTGCGACCGCGGGGTCGGGCCCTTGTAAACGCCACCGTGACGGAAGATCGGCGCCTTTTTCGAGCCGTGGCGAGCGCCGCCCGTGCCCTTCTGGCGATAGATCTTCTTGGTCGAGTAGCTCACGTCCGACTTGCCCAGCACCGAATGCGTGCCCGCCTGCGCCTTGGCGCGCTGCCAGCGGACGACGCGGTGCAGGATGTCCGCGCGCGGTTCGAGCCCGAAGATCGCATCATCGAGATCGATCGAGCCCGCCTTGGCGGCATCCAGCTTGATCACGTCCAGTTTCATTCCTCGCCTCCTTCAGCGGGGGCCTCGGCGGCAGCAGTCGCCGCTTGTGCGGATTTCAGCGCCGCGGGGGTCGGCACGCCTTCGGGGGCGGGCTTCTTCACCGCATCCTTGATCGTGACCCAGCCGCCCTTGGTGCCCGGCACAGCGCCCTTCACCATGATCAGGCCGCGATCGGCATCCGTGCGCACGACCTGCAGGTTCTGCGTGGTCACGCGGACGGCACCGAGGTGGCCGGCCATCTTCTTGCCCTTGAACACCTTGCCGGGGTCCTGGCACTGGCCCGTCGAACCGTGCGAGCGGTGGCTGATCGACACACCGTGAGAGGCGCGAAGGCCCCCGAAGTTGTGCCGCTTCATCGCACCGGCAAAGCCCTTGCCGATCGAGGTGCCCGCGATGTCCACATACTGGCCTTCCAGGTAGTGGTTCGCGGTGATCTCGGCGCCGACCTCGATCAGGTTGTCCGGGCTGACCCGGAATTCCGTGATCTTGCGCTTGGGCGCCACGTTCGCCTTGGCGAAGTGGCCGCGCATGGCGGCGGTGGTCCGCTTGGCCTTGGCCGAACCCGCGCCCAGCTGGACGGCGGTATAGCCATCCTTCTCGGCGGTGCGTTGCGCGACGACCTGCAGGCCGTCGAGCTGAAGCACGGTCACCGGAACTTGGCGGCCGTCTTCCATGAACAGCCGGGTCATGCCCAGCTTCTTTGCAATGACTCCAGAGCGCATCGATGTGCCCCCTTACACTTTGATTTCGACGTCCACGCCGGCCGCGAGGTCGAGCTTCATCAGCGCGTCCACGGTCTGCGGGGTCGGGTCGACGATGTCGAGAAGCCGCTTGTGCGTGCGGATTTCCCACTGGTCGCGCGACTTCTTGTCAATGTGAGGCCCACGGAGAACCGTGAACTTCTCGATCTTGTTCGGCATCGGGATCGGGCCGCGCACTTGCGCGCCGGTCCGCTTGGCCGTGTTCACGATTTCCGCGGTGCTGGCATCCAGAACGCGGTAATCGAAGGCCTTCAGCCGGATACGAATGGTCTGACCTTGCATTGTCCTGCCCTCGGGTACGGTGGGCGGGGCGAACCCCGCCCGCCTTCGATTACGCGATGATCTTCGAGACGACGCCGGCGCCGACGGTGCGGCCGCCTTCGCGGATGGCGAAGCGCAGCTTTTCTTCCATGGCGATCGGGGCGATCAGTTCGACCTCGAACTTCAGGTTGTCGCCCGGCATCACCATTTCCGTGCCTTCCGGCAGCTTCACCGTGCCCGTCACGTCCGTCGTGCGGAAGTAGAACTGCGGACGGTAGTTCGCAAAGAACGGCGTGTGGCGGCCGCCTTCTTCCTTCGTCAGGATGTAGGCTTCGGCCTCGAAACGGGTGTGCGGCGTCACCGAGCCGGGCTTGCAGAGCACCTGGCCCCGCTCGATCCCGTCACGTTCCACACCGCGCAGCAGCAGGCCCACGTTGTCGCCCGCTTCGCCCTGATCCAGCAGCTTGCGGAACATTTCGACGCCCGTGCAGACCGTCTTCTTCGTCGCGCGGATGCCGACGATTTCCAGTTCCTCGCCGACCTTCACGACACCGCGCTCGATCCGGCCGGTGGCAACCGTGCCGCGGCCCGAGATCGAGAACACGTCTTCGACCGGCATCAGGAACGGCTGGTCAACCGGACGCGCCGGCGTCGGGATGTAGCTGTCAACCGCTTCCATCAGCGCGCGGATCGAGTTCTCGCCGATCTCCGGGTCACGGCCTTCCAGCGCGGCCAGGGCCGAGCCCTTCACGATCGGAATGTCGTCGCCGGGGTAGTCGTAGGACGACAGAAGCTCGCGCACTTCCATCTCGACCAGTTCCAGAAGCTCTTCGTCGTCCACCTGGTCAACCTTGTTCAGGTAAACGACCATGAACGGAATGCCGACCTGACGGCCAAGCAGGATGTGCTCGCGCGTTTGCGGCATCGGGCCGTCCGCCGCGTTCACCACGAGGATCGCGCCGTCCATCTGCGCCGCGCCCGTGATCATGTTCTTCACGTAGTCGGCGTGGCCGGGGCAGTCCACGTGCGCGTAGTGCCGGCTCGCGGTTTCGTATTCAACGTGCGCCGTCGAGATCGTGATCCCGCGCGCCTTCTCTTCCGGCGCCGCGTCGATCTGGTCATACGCCTTGAAGTCGCCGAAGTACTTCGTGATCGCCGCCGTCAGCGTCGTCTTGCCGTGGTCAACGTGACCGATCGTCCCGATGTTAACGTGCGGTTTCGTCCGTTCAAACTTTGCCTTTGCCATCATGGCCTCCTGTAACGGGTGGTGCGTGAGATCACGCACCCTACGGTGTGTAGGGTGGGCAGACGCCCACCCGCGTCATGCGTATTTCTTCTGGATCTCGTCCGAGATGTTCTGCGGAACCGCGTCGTAGTGGTCGAACAGCATCGTGAACACCGCCCGGCCCGAGGACATCGAGCGCAGGTTGTTGATGTAGCCGAACATGTTCGCCAGCGGGACCATGGCCGAGATGACGTTCGCGTTGCCGCGGCTGTCCTGGCCCTGCACCATGCCGCGACGGCTGGTCAGGTCGCCGATGATCGAGCCCGTGTATTCCTCGGGCGTCACCACTTCCACCTTCATGATCGGCTCGAGCAGCTTGGCGCCGGCCTTCTTGAGGCCGTCGCGCATGGCCGCGCGGGTTGCGATTTCGAAGGCCAGAACCGACGAGTCGACGTCGTGGAACGCACCGTCAACCAGCGCGACCTTGAAGTCGATGACCGGGAAGCCAGCCAGCGGGCCCGAGTCCATGACGGACTTGATGCCCTTTTCGACGCCGGGGATGTATTCCTTCGGCACGGCACCGCCGACGATCCGGCTTTCGAACGAGTAGCCCTCGCCCGGTTGGGTCGGTTCGATCTCCAGCTTGACGCGGGCGAACTGCCCGGTGCCGCCGGTCTGCTTCTTGTGGGTGTAGTCGATCTCGGTCTTGTGGCTGATCGTTTCGCGGTAAGCCACCTGCGGAGCACCGATGTTCGCCTCGACCTTGAACTCGCGACGCATGCGGTCCACGAGGATGTCGAGGTGAAGTTCGCCCATGCCCTTCATGATCGTCTGACCCGACTCGAAGTTGGTCTCGACGCGGAAGGACGGGTCTTCGGCCGCCAGACGTGCCAGCGCGATGCCCATCTTTTCCTGGTCGGCCTTCGACTTCGGCTCGACGGCGATCTCGATCACCGGCTCGGGGAAGGTCATCGTTTCCAGCACGACCGGCTTCGACGGATCGCACAGGGTATCCCCGGTGGTGGTTTCCTTCAGGCCGGCCAGCGCGATGATGTCGCCCGCAAAGGCTTCTTCGATCTCCTCGCGGTTGATCGCATGCATCATCATCATCCGGCCAACGCGCTCGCGCTTGCCCTTGGTCGAGTTCATCATCGAGTCGCCCTTCTTCAGGCTGCCCGAGTAGATGCGGGTGAAGGTCAGCGAGCCGACGAAGGGGTCGTTCATGATCTTGAACGCCAGGGACGAGAACGGCGCATCGTCCGACGCGGGGCGCTCGATGTTGCGCTCTTCGCTCTCGTCATCCGGCGAGAAGCCCTTGAGCACCGGAACGTCGATCGGGGCCGGCAGGAAGTCGATGACCGCGTTCAGAAGCGGCTGCACGCCCTTGTTCTTGAAGGCCGAGCCAGCAAGGACCGGGAAGAACGTCAGCGTCAGCGTGCCCTTGCGGATCAGCTTGCGCAGCGTCGCCTCGTCGGGCTCTTCGCCTTCGAGGTAGGCCATCATCGCCTCGTCGTCCATCTCGACGGCGAGTTCGATCATCTTGCCGCGCCATTCCTCGGCCTGGGCCTTCAGGTCGTCGCGGATCGGTTGACGGACCCAGCTCGCGCCGAGGTCTTCGCCCTTCCAGACCCACTCTTCCATCTTGATCAGGTCGATGATGCCTTCCAGCTGGTCCTCGGCGCCGATCGGCAGGGCGATCGGGCAGGGGGTGCCGCCGGTGCGGTCCTTGATCATCTCGACGCACTTGAAGTAGTCGGCGCCGATCTTGTCCATCTTGTTGACGAAGACGATCCGCGGAACCTTGTAACGGTCGGCCTGACGCCACACCGTTTCGGTCTGCGGCTCGACGCCCGCGTTGGCGTCCAGCAGGCAGACAGCGCCGTCAAGCACGGCCAGCGAACGCTCGACTTCGATGGTGAAGTCCACGTGGCCGGGGGTGTCGATGATGTTGAAGCGGTATTTCGTGTCCGACGTGCCTTCGGCGGTCGGGTCTTCCTGACGCTGCCAGAAGGTCGTGGTCGCGGCCGAAGTGATCGTGATGCCGCGTTCCTGTTCCTGCTCCATCCAGTCCATCGTCGCGGCGCCGTCGTGGACTTCGCCGATCTTGTGGGACTTGCCGGTGTAGTAAAGGATGCGTTCGGTCGTCGTGGTCTTGCCCGCGTCGATGTGGGCCATGATCCCGAAGTTGCGGTATCGCTGAAGCGGATATTCGCGTGCCATGAGGGAGCTCCTTACCAGCGATAGTGGCTGAACGCTTTGTTGGCGTCGGCCATCTTGTGGGTATCTTCGCGCTTCTTCACGGCGGTGCCGCGGTTGTTCACGGCGTCCGACAGTTCGGCGGCAAGCCGCTCTTCCATCGTGTTCTCGTTGCGCTTGCGCGCGGCGGTGATCAGCCAGCGGATCGCGAGGGCTTCGCGACGCTCGCTGCGCACTTCGACGGGAACCTGGTAGGTCGCACCGCCGACCCGGCGGGAGCGGACTTCAACCGAGGGCTTCACGTTGTCGAGCGCTTCGTGGAAGGCTTCGATCGGCTCGCGCTTCAGGCGCGACTGAACCCGGTCGAGCGCGTCATAGACGATCCGCTCGGCGACCGACTTCTTGCCGTCGATCATCAGGTTGTTCATGAACTTGGTCAGGACGCGGTCGCCATACTTGGCGTCCGGGAGAACTTCGCGCTTCTCTGCGGCGTGACGACGGGACATTGCTCAACTCCTCACTTCGGACGCTTCGCGCCGTATTTCGAACGACGCTGACGACGGTCTTTGACGCCCTGGGTGTCGAGAACACCGCGCAGGATGTGGTAGCGCACGCCCGGAAGGTCCTTCACGCGGCCGCCGCGGATCAGAACCACCGAGTGTTCCTGCAGGTTGTGCTTTTCGCCGGGAATGTAGCTGATCACTTCGAAGCCGTTGGTCAGACGGACCTTGGCAACTTTCCGCATGGCCGAGTTCGGCTTCTTCGGCGTCGTGGTGTAGACGCGCGTGCAGACGCCACGCTTTTGCGGGCACTGTTCCAAGTGCTGCGACTTGGACTTCCGGACGTTGGGCTGCCGCGGCTTGCGGATCAGCTGTTGAATAGTTGGCATACACTTTCCCCGTGTTGCGCTCTGTCAATACTCACCCCCGACCGGGGGCGCCGCTTCTCGACGTGTTCTGCGACCCTCGCAAAACACAAAACCGCATGCGCCCCTCACGCGGGGCGACGCGGTGGAATTCCAGAGGATCGGGGCAATCAACCCGGATCTTGACCACTTCCGTTCGTAATGATCAGGCGGCCGAGGCATTCCCCGCCACCTGAAGTGCGGGCCGTATATGGGGAGTCGCGGGGCTTGTCAACACGGGCCGGGGTCAAAGGCCCTGCAATGACGGCAAAGGTGTCTCCCGTCCGGGGTCATCCCCCGATCGCGGCCGCCCGGAGCGCGGCGCGGCGCAGCTGGCGTTCCCGGTACAGTGTGAAAAGCCCGGTCGCCACGACAATCGCGGCACCGGTCATCGTCAGCGGACCGGGGAACTGTCCGAAGACCAGCCAGCCAAGGGCGATGGCGCACAGCAGCGAGGTGTAGCGGAACGGGGCGACAAAGCCGACCTCGCCCACCCGCATGGCAGCCACCGCGGCGATGTAGCCCACGACAAGGCAGCACGCTGCCCCGAAGAGCAGGATCACCGCTTCGGGCGGCACCGGGGGCCATCCGCCATCGACCCCCGTGGAAAGGACGGCAAGCAGGCAGACCGAGCCTGCCGCGTAGATCGCGACCGTGATCGAGGGCACGTCCCGCGGCAGCCTGCGGGTCGCAAGATCGCGGAGGGTGACGGCTGCGACCGACGCAAGCCCCAGCAGCGCCCAGACGTCGAAGCCCTGCGGCCCTGGCCGGACGATCAGCATGACCCCCAGGAACCCGATCAGGATCGCGCCGGCGCGGCGCCAGCCCAGCTGCTCGCGCAGAAAGAGCGCCGCACCCAGCGTCACCGCGAGCGGAAGCGACTGCATGATCGCCGAAAGGTTCGCCAGCGGCATGTGCTTGAGCGCATAGAGATAGGTGCCGGTGCTCACGACTTCGCCGACCGACCGCAGCGCGACCAGCCGCGCCTGCGCCCCCGGCAGCATCAGCTTCAGCCCGCCCATGCGCGGCGCGAGCAGCAAAAGCCCCGCGACGACAAGGAAATTCCTGAGCGCCGTCGCCTCGGGCGTGGGGACGCCAAGCGTTTCGGTCACGAATTTCATGCAGGTGTCATTGAGGGTAAAGGACGCCATCGACAGCGCCATGATCGCTGCGCCACGACTGTTGTCGCCAAGTGCCATCCGCCCCTCCCGATCCCCATGCGGCATGGCTATCAGGGGATTTCAGACGGCGCCAGCGCCATCCTGCGCAAAGAAAAACCCCCGCCTCACGGCGGGGGTTTCGCTGTTTCAGGGGGCCTTGCTCAATCGCGGCTTTCCGGCGCGTCGGCCATGCCCATTTCCGGCTCTTCGCCGAAGACCTGATGGCCCTCGGGTGCGGCCAGGGCTGCCGCTTCGGCCGCTTCGGCCCGGCGCGCTTCCAGAACCGCCTGGTCGCGCTCGGTCGCGATGCGGCGCACGCGCGTCGTGGCCCCACCCGTCCCCGCCGGGATCAGACGCCCGACGATGACGTTTTCCTTCAGGCCGACCAGCTTGTCGCGCTTGCCCATCACCGAAGCTTCGGTCAGCACGCGGGTCGTTTCCTGGAACGACGCGGCCGAGATGAAGCTGCGCGTCTGCAGGCTTGCCTTGGTGATCCCGAGCAGGATCGGCTCGCCCACCGCCGGGCGTTGACCCAGAGCGGCAGCCTTGGCGTTGACCTCTTCCAGCTCTTCGCGATCGACATGCTCGCCCTTCAGAAGCGTGGTCTCCCCGCTGTCGAGGATCTCCCACTTCTGCAGCATCTGGCGCACGATGACCTCGATGTGCTTGTCGTTGATCTTCACGCCCTGCAGGCGATAGACGTCCTGCACTTCGTCGATCATGTAGTTGGCCAGGGCCTCGACCCCCATGATCCGCAGGATGTCGTGCGGAGCCGGGTTGCCGTCCATGACGTAGTCGCCCTTCTGGACGAAGTCGCCATCCTGAACCGGGATGTGCTTGCCCTTCGGGATCATGTACTCGACGGCCTGCAAGGTTTCATCGGTCGGTTCGATGATGATCCGCCGCTTGTTCTTGTAGTCCTTGCCGAAGCGCACATAGCCGTCATGCTCGGCGATGATCGCGTGGTCCTTCGGACGACGGGCTTCGAAGAGTTCGGCCACACGCGGCAGACCGCCGGTGATGTCCTTCGTCTTCGCCCCTTCGCGCGGGATACGCGCCACCACGTCGCCGGCCTTCAGGTCCTGCCCGTCTTCCAGCGACAGAATGGCGTCCACCGACATCGGGTAGCTGACCGGGTTACCGGCTTCGTTGCGCACCGGCTCGCCCGTCACCGGGTCCATGATGATGATCTCGGGCTTGAGGTCGTTGCCTTTCGGCGCCGACCGCCAATCCGACACGATCTTCTGGGTCATGCCGGTGGCCTCGTCGGTTTCCTCGCGCACCGAGATGCCCGAGACGAGGTCCACGAACTTCGCCACACCCGCCTTCTCGGCGATGATCGGAAGGGTGTAGGGGTCCCATTCGAACAGCTTGGTGCCGCGCTTGACCGACTGGCCATCCTTCACGAAGACCTTCGAGCCATAGCCAAGCTTGTGCATCGCACGTTCCTGGCCATTGTCGTCGATGATCGCGATCTGCATGTTCCGGCCCATGACGATCTGCTCGCCCGCGGCGTTTTCCAGCAGGTTCGGATAGCGGAACTCGATCTTGCCTTCCTGGCTGGCTTCCAGGAACGACTGCTGGCCGCCCTGGGCGATACCGCCGATGTGGAAGGTCCGCATCGTGAGCTGCGTGCCCGGCTCCCCGATCGATTGCGCCGCGATGATGCCGACGGCTTCGCCGACGTTCACCATGGTGCCGCGAGCGAGGTCACGACCGTAGCACATGGCGCAGACGCCCTCTTCCGCGTCGCACGTCAGCGGCGAGCGGATGCGGATCGACTGCAGGTCGGCCTGATCGATCAGGTCGGCCTTGCGCTCGTCGATCAGCTCGCCGCGCTGCACGATCACCGTATCCGTGCCCGGCTGCAACACGTCCTCGGCCACGACACGGCCAAGCACGCGTTCGGCCAGCGACGACACGACCTCGCCGTCGTTGACCGCCGCTTCCGCGGTGATCGACCGGTCGGTGCCGCAGTCGTGGCTGCGCACGATGCAGTCCTGCGCCACGTCCACCAGACGACGGGTGAGGTAACCCGAGTTCGCCGTCTTGAGCGCCGTATCCGCCAGACCCTTCCGCGCGCCGTGGGTGGAGTTGAAATACTCCAGCACGGTGAGGCCTTCCTTGAAGTTCGAGATGATCGGCGTCTCGATGATCTCGCCCGAGGGCTTGGCCATCAGGCCGCGCATACCCCCAAGCTGCTTCATCTGCGCCGGCGAACCCCGCGCGCCCGAGTGCGACATCATATAGACCGAGTTCGGTTCCAGCTCCGCCCCCGCGTCATCGACACGGACGGCCGAGATTTCCTTCATCATCTCGGCGGCGACGGCGTCGGAGCATTTCGACCAGGCATCGACGACCTTGTTGTATTTCTCACCCTGGGTGATCAGGCCGTCCATGTATTGCTGTTCGAATTCCTTAACCTGGTCGCGGACGTCGTTCACGATGGTCCACTTGGTTTCCGGGATTAGCATGTCGTCCTTGCCGAACGAGATGCCGGCCTTGAACGCCTCGCGGAAGCCCATGCCCATGATCTGGTCGCAGAAGATGACCGACTCTTTCTGGCCGCAGTAGCGATAGACGGTGTCGATGACGTTCTGCACGTCCTTCTTCCGCAGCAGACGGTTGACCAGTTCGAACGGCGCCTTGGCATTGAGCGGCAGCAGCGCGCCAAGACGGGCCCGGCCGGGCGTCGTCTGGTAGCGCTTCATGACCTCGTTGCCTTCCTCGTCGATCTGCTTGATCCGGCACTGGATCGTCGCGTGCAGATGGACCTGACCGGCGGCCAGCGCCAGTTCGACCTCTTCCACATCGGAGAAGACCATGCCTTCGCCGACCATGCCCTTGCGCTCCATCGACGTGTAATAGAGCCCAAGCACCATGTCCTGCGACGGCACGATGATCGGCGCGCCGTTCGCGGGCGACAGCACGTTGTTCGTGGACATCATCAAGACGCGCGCCTCAAGCTGGGCTTCCAGCGAGAGGGGAACGTGAACGGCCATCTGGTCGCCGTCGAAGTCGGCGTTGAACGCCGAGCAGACCAGCGGGTGAAGCTGGATCGCCTTGCCCTCGATCAGGATCGGCTCGAAGGCCTGGATGCCCAGACGGTGCAGCGTCGGCGCGCGGTTCAGCAGAACCGGGTGTTCGCGGATCACCTCGTCGAGGATGTCCCAAACCTCGGGGCGTTCCTTTTCCACGAGCTTCTTCGCCTGCTTCACCGTGGACGACAGCCCCTTCGCCTCAAGCCGCGAATAGATGAACGGCTTGAACAGCTCCAGCGCCATCTTCTTCGGCAGGCCGCACTGGTGCAGCTTCAACTCGGGGCCGGTCACGATGACCGAGCGGCCCGAGAAGTCCACGCGCTTGCCGAGCAGGTTCTGACGGAACCGGCCCTGCTTGCCCTTGAGCATGTCCGACAGCGACTTCAGCGGGCGCTTGTTGGTGCCCGTGATGACGCGGCCGCGGCGGCCGTTGTCGAACAGCGCATCGACGGCTTCCTGCAGCATCCGCTTTTCGTTGCGCACGATGATGTCGGGCGCGCGCAGCTCGATCAGCCGCTTCAGGCGGTTGTTGCGGTTGATGACCCGGCGATACAGGTCGTTGAGGTCCGACGTGGCGAACCGGCCGCCGTCCAGCGGGACCAGCGGGCGCAGTTCCGGCGGGATCACCGGCAGCACCGTCAGGATCATCCATTCCGGCCGGTTGCCCGATTCCAGGAAATGCTCGACGATCTTCAGCCGCTTGATGATCTTCTTCGGCTTGAGTTCCCCGGTCGCTTCCTTCAGCTCCTCGCGAAGCTGCTCGGCCGTGGCCTCAAGATCGATCGCCGCCAGCATCTCGCGGATCGCTTCGGCGCCGATATTGGCGGTGAAGGCGTCCGCGCCATACTGGTCCTGCGCGTCGAGGTATTCCTCTTCGGTCAGCAGCTGGCCATAGGTCAGGTCGGTCAGACCCGGCTCGATGATGACGTAGTTCTCGAAATACAGGATGCGCTCGAGATCACGCAGCGTCATGTCCAGCATCAGTCCGATGCGCGAGGGCAGCGACTTGAGAAACCAGATGTGCGCGACGGGCGCGGCAAGCTCGATATGCCCCATCCGCTCGCGGCGCACCTTCTGCAGCGTGACTTCCACGCCGCATTTCTCGCAGACGACGCCGCGATACTTCATGCGCTTGTATTTGCCGCAGAGGCATTCGTAGTCCTTGATCGGCCCGAAGATGCGGGCGCAGAACAGGCCGTCGCGTTCCGGCTTGAACGTGCGGTAGTTGATCGTTTCCGGCTTCTTGATCTCGCCATAGGACCAAGACAGGATCCGCTCGGGCGAGGCCAGAGAGATCTTGATCTCGTCGAAGGTCTTCGGCGGGGCAACCGGGTTGAACGGGTTGGTCGTCAGTTCCTGGTTCATAGTGCTTCCTTAAGCTGAAGGATGGGAGAGGAGGGCGCGACCGCCCTCACTCGTCCTCTGCATCCAGGAGTTCCATATTGAGGCCGAGGCCGCGGACTTCCTTCACGAGCACGTTGAAGCTCTCGGGAACGCCCGCTTCGAAGTTGTCCTCGCCCTTGACGATGCTTTCGTAGACCTTGGTCCGGCCAGCCACGTCGTCCGACTTCACGGTCAGCATTTCCTGCAGGGTGTAGGCGGCGCCATAGGCTTCGAGCGCCCAGACCTCCATTTCCCCCAGACGCTGGCCACCGAACTGCGCCTTGCCGCCCAGCGGTTGCTGGGTGACGAGGCTGTACGGCCCGGTCGAACGGGCGTGCAGCTTGTCGTCCACAAGGTGGTGCAGCTTGAGCATGTATTTCACGCCCACCGTGACCTTGCGGGCGAATTTCTCGCCCGTGCGGCCGTCGAAGACATCGCTCTGGCCCGAGGTGTCGAAGCCTGCGCGGCGCAGGGCGTCGTTCACATCGGATTCCTTGGCCCCGTCGAAGACCGGCGTGGCGATCGGAACGCCGCGCGTCACGTTCTGCGCGAATTCCACAACGCTGGCCTCGTCGGCCCCGGCGATGATCTCGTCGTAGGTCTCCTCGCCATAGGCCAGCCGCATCGCCTCGCGCACCGGGGTCAGATCGCCCGAGCGGCGATAGTCCTTCAGCGCCTCGTCGATCTTGATGCCCAGACCGCGCGCGGCCCAGCCCATGTGGGTTTCAAGGATCTGCCCCACGTTCATCCGGCTCGGCACGCCAAGCGGGTTGAGCACGAGATCGACCGGCGTGCCGTCGCGCAGGAAGGGCATGTCCTCGACCGGAACGACCTTGGACACCACACCCTTGTTGCCGTGACGGCCGGCCATCTTGTCGCCCGGCTGCAGCTTGCGCTTGACCGCGACGAAGACCTTCACCGACTTCATCACGCCCGGAGGCAGATCGTCGCCGCGGCGGACCTTCTCGACCTTGTCCTCGAACCGGGCCTCGAGCGCGCGCTTCTGCGCCTCGAACTGGTCGTGGAGCGCCTCCATCTCCTTGGCGTCGCCTTCCTCGCCAAGGGCGAGTTGCCACCACTGGCCGCGGCTCAGGGTGGACAGCAGCTCTTCGGTGACTTCGGAGCCTGCCTTCACGCCCTTCGGACCTTTGACCGCAACCTTGCCAAGCAGCATCTGGCGCAGGCGGCTGTAGATGTTGCGCTCGAGGATGACCATCTCGTCGTCGCGGTCGCGGGCGAGGCGTGCGACCTCTTCCCGCTCGATCTGCAGCGAGCGTTCGTCCTTGTCCACGCCGTGGCGGTTGAAGACGCGCACTTCCACGATCGTGCC
Source organism: Paracoccaceae bacterium (assembly GCA_028875855.1). GTDB lineage: Bacteria > Pseudomonadota > Alphaproteobacteria > Rhodobacterales > Rhodobacteraceae > Solirhodobacter. Next base: position 8,244 of record JAGWVA010000028.1, on the reverse strand, counting down.
ATAGGCCCCCGGCGGCAGGCGCAGCGAGGTGTCGCGCACGTCGGACGCCTTCTCGCCGAAGATGGCGCGCAGAAGCTTTTCTTCCGGCGTCATCGGGCTTTCGCCCTTCGGGGTGATCTTGCCCACGAGGATGTCGCCCGGCTGAACCTCGGCGCCGATGTAAACGATGCCCGCCTCGTCGAGGTTGCGCAGCGCTTCTTCACCGACGTTCGGGATATCGCGGGTGATCTCTTCCGGCCCGAGCTTGGTGTCGCGGGCCGAGACCTCGTATTCCTCGATGTGGATCGAGGTATAGACGTCGTCGCGCAGGATGCGTTCCGAGATCAGGATCGAGTCTTCATAGTTGTAGCCGTTCCACGGCATGAAGGCCACGACCACGTTCCGGCCAAGCGCCAGTTCCCCCATGTCGGTCGTCGGGCCATCGGCGATGACCTGACCGCGCGCCACGGTGTCGCCCACCTTCACAAGCGGCTTCTGGGTGATGCAGGACGACTGGTTGGACCGCTTGAACTTGCGCAGACGGTAGATGTCCACGCCCGGCTCGCCCGGCTCCATCAGCTCGGTCGCGCGCACGACGATCCGCTGCGCATCGACCTGGTCGATGACGCCCGAGCGCCGCGCCATGATGGCCGCGCCGGAATCGCGCGCCACGACGCCTTCCATGCCGGTGCCGACCAGCGGCGCGTCCGACTGCAGAAGCGGCACGGCCTGACGCTGCATGTTCGACCCCATGAGGGCGCGGTTGGCGTCGTCGTTTTCAAGGAACGGGATGAGCGCCGCAGCGACCGAAACAAGCTGCTTCGGCGACACGTCGATCAGGTCCACGGCCTCGCGCGGGTTCAGCATGAACTCGCCGCCCTTGCGGGTGGAGATCAGCTCGCTCACGAAGCGGCCTTCCTCGTCCAGCTCGGCGTTGGCCTGCGCGATCGTGTGGCGCATCTCTTCGGTCGCGGACATGTAGACGACTTCGTCCGTCACCTTGCCGTCCACCACCTTGCGGTAGGGCGTTTCGATGAAGCCATACTTGTTCACCCGCGCGAAGGTCGCGAGGCTGTTGATCAGGCCGATGTTCTGACCTTCCGGCGTCTCGATCGGGCACATCCGGCCGTAATGCGTCGGGTGCACGTCGCGGACCTCGAAGCCCGCGCGCTCGCGGGTCAGACCGCCCGGCCCAAGCGCCGACAGGCGCCGCTTGTGGGTGACTTCCGACAGCGGGTTGGTCTGGTCCATGAACTGCGACAGCTGCGACGAGCCGAAGAACTCGCGCACCGCGGCCGCGGCGGGCTTCGCGTTGATCAGGTCCTGCGGCATGACCGTGTCGATCTCGACCGAGGACATGCGTTCCTTGATCGCGCGTTCCATGCGCAGCAGGCCGACGCGATACTGGTTTTCCATCAGTTCGCCGACCGACCGCACGCGGCGGTTGCCGAGGTGGTCGATGTCGTCGATCTCGCCCTTGCCATCGCGCAGCTCGCACAGCGCCTTGATGCAGGCCACGATATCCTCGCGGTCCAGCGTGCGCTGCGTGTCCGGCTTCTTGAGGTCCAGACGCATGTTCATCTTGACCCGGCCCACGGCCGACAGGTCATAGCGTTCCTTGTCGAAGAACAGCGTATCGAACAGCGCGCTCGCCGCCTCGACGGTCGGCGGTTCGCCCGGACGCATGACGCGGTAGATGTCCATGAGCGCGGTGTCGCGGTTCATGTTCTTGTCCACCGCCATGGTGTTGCGGATGTAGGGGCCGACGTTGAGGTTGTCGATGTCGAGGACCGGGATATCGGTGATGCCCTGATCCATGAGCAGCTTCACGGTGCCGCCCTTCACCTCGCCATCGCGATCGACTTCCCAGGTCAGTTCATCCCCGGCTTCAACCCAGATCTCGCCGGTCTCTTCGTTGATGATGTCCTTGGCGACGTATTTGCCAAGGATCTGGTCGAACGGCAGCAGCAGATCGGTGACCTTGCCCTCGTCCATCAGCTTCTTGACCATGCGCGGCGTCATCTTGTCGCCGGCCTTGCAGATCACCTCGCCGGTGGCCGCATCGACCAGGTCGAACGGCGGACGCGTGCCGCGCACGCGCTCGGGGAAGAAGCGGGTGACCCAGCCCTTGTTCTTCTCCAGCCGGTAGTGAACCGTCTCGTAATAGGCATCCATGATGCCTTCCTGATCCATGCCAAGCGCATAGAGCAGCGTCGTCACCGGCAGCTTCCGGCGGCGGTCGATCCGGGCGAACACGACGTCCTTGGCATCGAATTCGAAATCGAGCCACGAGCCGCGATAGGGAATGATCCGGCAGGCGAACAGAAGCTTGCCCGAGGAATGCGTCTTGCCCTTGTCGTGGTCGAAGAACACGCCCGGGCTGCGGTGCATCTGGCTGACGATCACGCGCTCGGTGCCGTTCACGATGAACGTGCCGTTCTGCGTCATGAGCGGCATGTCGCCCATGTAGACGTCCTGTTCCTTGATGTCCTTCACGCTTTTCGCGCCGGTCGTCTCATCGACATCGAACACGATCAGGCGCAGCGTCACCTTCAGGGGCGCGGCGTAGGTCAGATCACGCTGCATGCATTCGTCAACGTCGTATTTCGGCTTCTCCAGCTCGTATTTCACGAACTCGAGGACCGACGTCTCGTTGAAGTCCTTGATCGGGAAAACCGACTGGAACACGCCCTGCAGGCCTTCCCCGTCGAGGGGCTTCGGGGCATCGCCCGACCGCAGGAACAGATCGTATGAGGATTTCTGAACCTCGATGAGGTTCGGCATTTCCAGGACTTCGCGGATTTTACCGAAGTAACGGCGGATGCGCTTCTGGCCGACGTAAGCTTGCGCCATGCTCAAGGTCACCTTTCTGTCTTTCGCGGGCATCCGGCCGCCGGGCCTCGGCGGATGCCGCTTGCGAAACAAGGGGGTCTGGTTCCATTCATGCCGGCCTTCCCACAGGCCTGCTCCCGAACCGTGACCCTGCCTTGGAAGGGGCAGCCGCAACGGCCCCTTCCAAGACAGGCTCAGCAGGGCCCGACAACCGGTCGGACCCTGCCGTGTCTTACAACCCTGGCGCGTGAAGCGCCACGGATTACTTCAGCTCGACCTTGGCGCCAGCCGCTTCGAGCTTCTTCTTCACGTCTTCCGCGTCGGCCTTGGAAGCAGCTTCCTTGACCTTGCCGCCAGCTTCGACGAGGTCCTTGGCTTCCTTCAGGCCAAGACCGGTGATGCCGCGCACTTCCTTGATCACGTTGATCTTGTTGGCGCCAGCTTCGACGAGGATGACGTCGAATTCGGTCTTTTCTTCTTCCGCCGGGGCAGCCGCCGCGGCCGGACCAGCGGCCATCATGACGGCGCCACCGGCGGCCGGCTCGATGCCGTACTTGTCCTTCAGGATGGTCTTCAGTTCTTGGGCTTCGAGAAGCGTGAGGCCCACGATCTCTTCGGCGAGTTTGTTCAGATCAGCCATTTTCTGTTCCGTTCTATCAAGATGGGTTCCAACGTCTCGGGATCAACCCTACGTCGGTCCGGGATTGCTTCAGGCAGCCTCACGCTCTTCGAGCGTCGAGAGAATACCCGCGATGTTGGAAGCAGGTGCGCCAATGGCACCGGCGATGTTCGACGCCGGGGCACCGATGCAGGCCACGACCTGAGCGATAAGCTCTTCGCGCGACGGCATCCCTGCCACAGCCTTCACACCGGCCGGATCCAGGGCCGTGCTGCCCATCGCGCCGCCAAGGATGACGAACTTGTCGTTCGTCTTGGCAAACGCGTCCGAAACCTTCGCCGCGGCGACGGGATCTTCGGAATAGGCGAGGACGGTCATGCCCGTGAGGAGGTCACCGATGCTTTCGCAGGGCTTCCCTTCAAGGGCGATCTTGGCGAGCCTGTTCTTGGCAACGCGTACAGAACCACCAACGTCGCGCATCTGCGCGCGCAGGCCCTGCATGTCCGCAACCGTGAGACCTTCGTAGTGTGCAACCACGACTACGCCAGAGCTTTCGAAGATCTGGCCGAGTTCCTCGACCACTTTCTCTTTCTGGGCTCTATCCACAGTTTCACTCCAAGGTTGGGGGTTGCCCCCCGGCTCAGTTCTGCACCGGCCCGGGGCCGGCGCGTCGGGTCCGCTTGGGTCCCGAGGCCAATATCGCCCGAGGGTCGCCCCCCAAGAAATCCGTCTCGTTCCCCATCTCGGGCAGGACATTAAGGCGTTTGCGCGCCACCCGCCGTCTCGGACGAAGTATCGGGCCCCCCGAATCCTCGGGAGACCAGACCGGGGGTTACTAGGCAGTTTCGCGGCAGAAGAAAAGGGGCAACGCGCGCGAAAGGCAAAGATTGTCCGATCGCGCCCCGATCCGCGCCAAGGGATGTCGCCCGGGGGTAACGTTTTCATAACCCCGATGCGCCAGATTGCCCCGCACCTGAGCCGCTGGAGCACATGATGAGCCGACCCCTGCCCCGCTTTCCGCTTGCCGCGATCTTCGTCGTGATCGCGATCGCCGCGCAGGCGGCCAGCGTCACCACCTATGTCTCCGCCAAGACGACGCTCACGCCCGGGGCGCCCGGCGGCAGCATCGCCGCCCTGCTCGGCACGCTCGATTTCACCGCGGACGCGCTGACCGTCACCGCCAGCGGCACCGCCTATTACGGCGCGCCTTCCAGCTATGGCGGCCCCACCAATTCGACAACGCCCGACGGATTGGCCACGCTTTACAACGGCTTGCCGTTCGGATCGCTGATCGGGATCTTCAGCTCCTCCGCCAGTGCGATTTCCGCCATCGGGTCCGCATTCGAGATCGGCAGCAACAGAACCTTTCTCGCGCCGACCGGCGGCCCGGCCTATCTCTTCCTCGGCTACAACGACAGTTATTACTGGGACAACAGCGGCGGGTTCTCGGTCGTCGTCTCTTACACTCCGGCCCCGACACAGCCGCCCCAGGCCGGACCCTCGCCCGTGCCGCTGCCGACCGGTGGGCTTCTGCTTGCTACGGCGCTTGGCCTCGGGGCAGGCTTGCGGCGGCGGACGGCCCGAATACGCTGAGCCGCAAAGAAAAAGGCCCACCCCGGCGGGATGGGCCTTCGTTCAGATCGGATCGAAGATCAGTTGCTGCCGGCCGACGCGATGTCGATCGACACGCCCGGCCCCATCGAGGACGAGAGCGAGACCTTCTTCACATAGGTCCCCTTCGCGCCCGAGGGCTTCGCGCGGTTCACGGCATCCACGAAAGCGCGGATGTTCTCGACAAGCTTCGCCTGATCGAAGGACACCTTGCCCACGCCAGCGTGCACGACGCCGGCCTTCTCGGCCTTGAACTGCACCTCGCCACCCTTCGCGGCCTTGACCGCGTTGGCGACATCCATCGTCACCGTGCCAACCTTCGGGTTCGGCATCAGGTTGCGCGGCCCGAGGATCTTGCCCAGACGGCCGACCAGCGGCATCATGTCCGGCGTCGCGATGCAACGGTCGAACTCGATCTTGCCGGACTGGATGGTTTCCATCAGGTCTTCGGCGCCGACGATTTCCGCCCCGGCGGCCTTCGCCTCGTCAGCCTTCACGCCGCGCGCGAAAACGGCGACACGCACCGTCTTGCCCGTGCCGTTCGGCAGTTGCACCACGCCGCGGACCATCTGGTCAGCGTGACGCGGATCGACGCCAAGGTTCATCGCGATCTCGACCGTCTCGTCGAATTTCGCCGAAGCCGCCGACTTCACCAGCGCGACCGCTTCTTCCAGAGCCATGCTCGCCTTGCCGGCGAAGGCTTCCCGCGCGACGCGCGTCCGTTTACCAAGCTTCGCCATGATTTACCCCTTCACCTCGATACCCATCGACCGCGCCGAGCCGAGGATGATCTGCATCGCGCCCTCGATCGTGTTGGCGTTGAGATCCTTCATCTTCGCTTCCGCGATCTCGCGCACCTGCGCGACGGTCACGGTCCCCGCGACTTCGCGGCCCGGCTTCGTCGAGGCCTTCGGACGGTTGCGCTTGCCGACCGGCTTCAGACCCGCGGCCTTCTTGAGGAAGTAGGACGCCGGCGGGGACTTCAGTTCGATCGTGAACGACTTGTCCTGATAGTAGGTGATGATGGTCGGAACGGGCGAGCCCGGCTCCATCTGCTGGGTCTTCGCGTTGAAGTCCTTGCAGAATTGCATGATGTTCAGACCGCGCTGACCGAGCGCCGGACCGACGGGCGGCGTCGGCGTGGCTTGGCCCGCCTTCACCTGCAGCTTCAGCTGCCCCATGACTTTCTTGGCCATCAGGCCTCTCCTTCTGTCACCGCCCCGCTCATTCGGGGCATTGGTTTAGTGGTCCGGCCTGCGGGCGAACCCGCACGACCTCCCACGAGGTCACTCAGGCGCTTTTCGACACCTGCGTGAATTCCAGTTCGACCGGCGTCGCCCGGCCGAAGATCGACACGGTCACCTTCAGGCGGCTGTGTTCTTCGTCCACACCTTCGACCATGCCCGAGAAGCCTTCGAACGGGCCGTCGGTCACCTGAACCTGCTCGCCCACCTCGAAATGGATGAGGTTGCGCGGCGCGACCTCCCCTTCCTCGACACGGTGCAGGATCGCGTTGACCTCGTCGTCGCGCATCGGCATCGGCTTGCCCTGCGGACCAAGGAAGCCCGTCACGCGATTGATGGACGAGATCAGGTGATAGCCCCGGTTCGACATCTCCATGTGCACGAGCACGTAGCCCGGCATGAAGCGCCGTTCGGACGTGACTTTCTTGCCGCGGCGAACCTCGATCACCTCTTCGGTGGGAACGAGAACTTCGTCGATCTCGTCCTCAAGGCTCGCGTCCGCAACGGCCTGCTTGATCTGTTCGGCGATCTTCTTCTCGAAGTTCGAGAGAACGCTCACCGAATACCAACGCTTGGCCATCTGTTCGTCACCCCGTCAAGCCGGCCCAGTCGCCGGACATTCTGTTAATCAGGCGATTTCCCGCCGCTTCGGAACAAAAAACAGCGCGCGGCCCGAATCGCCGCGCGCCCTGTTGCCGAAATCCGGTCCCGCATACAAAGCAGCGCAACAGAATTCAAGGGCTTCGGCGCCGGCAGCCACGCTGCTTACTTGAACATACCCAGAAGTTGGGTCAGCCCGGTGCGGATCAGGATATCGACCAGCGAGAAGAAGGTCGCCGTGATGACGGCCATCACGAACACCATCAGCGTGGTCAGCATGACCTCGCGGCGGCTCGGCCAGGCGACCTTGCTCACCTCCGAGCGGACCTGCTGAACGAACTTGAGGGGGTTCACCTGTGCCATACCGCTGTCCTGACGAATTCCATTCCGGGCCAGATACGACCAAAGGCCCCGCAGTTCAAGCCCGACCTCGCCGCGCAGGTCCGGGACGGCCGCAAGCCGCGCCATGATCGGATGAACGGCTGGCAGGGGCAGCAGGACTCGAACCCGCGACCCTCGGTTTTGGAGACCGATGCTCTACCAACTGAGCTATACCCCTAGGCCGTGGGCGGGTGCTACGGCAGGAACCGGGTGAAATCAAGGGGCATTTGCGCCCACCTCGCGGAAACCGGACGGCCTCTGCGGAACGGTCACTTTGCCTGAAGCGCGGCGATGTATTCGACGAGGGCCAGCAGGCGGACCTCGACATAGGCCCTTTCGTCTTCCGGGGTGTAATAGGGCCCAAGCGCGCCCGGCGCCTCGCTGCGGTAGCGGAAGCCCCAGGCCAGCATCTCGGGCTTGCCGTGGCCCGGCACCTGCACGCCGCCGTTGATGATCTGATAGACGCGGCTGACCGGGAACACCCCGCCATTGGCCTTCTGCAACTGCGTCAGGTCAGGCGCGCCGGCCTTCAGGGCGGCCGCCAGCGGGCCGTCGCCCTTGCCTGCGGCGCCGTGGCACTGCGCGCAACTGTTGAGATATTCGAACTGGCCGATCGACATCGCCTTGTCCGCGGCCAGCAAGGACCCCGGCAAGAGCGTCAACGCAAGCGGCACCAGAGCCAGTGTCAGTTTCCGCATCTTCGCCTCCTCTTGGACATGCACCGGACCAGTCAAGGGCGGAGAGCCGGCAGGGTCATTGACCGGACGCAAGAGGGGCTGCGCAAACGCAAACGGGCGCCCGTCAGGGCGCCCGTCGCATCGGTCAGGGGACCGAAATCAGGCGATGATCTTCGAGACGACGCCGGCGCCGACGGTGCGGCCGCCTTCGCGGATGGCGAAGCGCAGCTTTTCTTCCATGGCGATCGGGGCGATCAGTTCGACCTCGAACTTCAGGTTGTCGCCCGGCATCACCATTTCC
>JAGWVA010000087.1 GCA_028875855.1 Paracoccaceae bacterium | reverse complement strand
ACGGGCGCGATCATCAGGTGGACGTCCATGAAGGTCTTCACATGGGGCCGGAACGCCTTCACCGCCGGCGGGCCGAAGGTCAGGTTCGGCACGAAATGCCCGTCCATCACGTCCACATGGACCCAGTCGGCCCCCTGATCTTCGATCGCGCGGATCTCGGCGCCGAAATTCGCGAAGTCGGCCGACAGGATCGAAGGCGCGATCTTGATGGAGCGGTCGAAGGTCATGGAAGCCTCGGGGTCAGGGATGTCCGGACGCTTTTCGCCATCCGGCCCCGGCGGGTCAAGCGGCCATTGGGGATGGTGGCGCAAACAAAAAGGCCGGCAAGCGCCGGCCCCTTGTTCGCGCAATGGCGGCAAGGCTTACTTGACCCGCGCGTTCCGCGTGGCGATCAGCTTCAGCCGCAGCGCGTTCAGGCGGATGAAGCCCTGCGCGTCCTTCTGGTCGTAGGCGCCGGCGTCTTCCTCGAACGTGACGTGCTTTTCGGAATACAGCGAATGATCCGACCAGCGGGCGACCGTGCGGGCCGAGCCCTTGTAAAGCTTCACGCGAACCGTGCCGGTGACATGTTCCTGGCTCTTGTCGATCAGGGCCTGCAGCATCTCGCGTTCGGGCGAGAACCAGAAGCCGTTGTAGATCAGTTCCGCATAGCGCGGCATGATCGAATCCTTCAGGTGACCCGATCCGGCATCCAGCGTGATCTGTTCGATCCCGCGGTGCGCCTCCAGCAGGATGGTGCCGCCGGGGGTTTCGTAAAGACCGCGCGACTTCATCCCGACGAAGCGGTTCTCGACCAGATCGAGAATGCCCACGCCGTGCTTGCCACCCAGCTCGTTCAGGCGGGTCAGGATGGTGGCCGGGCTCATCGCCTCGCCGTTGATCGCCACGGCGTCGCCCTTTTCGAAGGTGATCTCCACCATTTCGGGCTGGTCGGGCGCCTCTTCCGGACGGGTGATGCGTTGCAGCACGTAATCCGGCGCCTCTTCGCCCGGGTTCTCAAGCACGCGCCCCTCGGACGAGGTGTGCAGCAGGTTCGCATCGACCGAAAACGGCGCCTCGCCCCGCTTGTTCTTGGCGATCGGGATCTGATGCGTCTCGGCGAATTCGATCAGCTTGGTGCGGCTGGTCAGATCCCACAGCCGCCACGGCGCAATGACCTGGATCTGGGGGTTCAGCGCATAGGCCGACAGCTCGAACCGGACCTGATCGTTGCCCTTGCCGGTCGCGCCATGGGCGACGGCATCGGCGCCGGTCTCGGCCGCGATCTCGACAAGGCGCTTGGAGATCAGCGGGCGGGCGATGGAGGTGCCCAGCAGGTAGAGCCCTTCGTAAAGCGCATTGGCGCGGAACATCGGAAAGACGAAGTCGCGGACGAATTCTTCGCGCACGTCTTCGATGTAGATGTTCTCGGGCTTGATCCCCAGAAGTTCCGCCTTCTTGCGCGCGGGCTCGAGCTCTTCGCCCTGACCGAGGTCGGCGGTGAAGGTCACGACCTCGCAGCCGTATTCGGTCTGAAGCCATTTCAGGATGATGGACGTGTCGAGCCCGCCGGAATAGGCGAGCACCACTTTCTTCGGCGCAGACATCGAGACCTCCAGCAATCGGGCAGCAATCGGGTGATCTGGCGCGATTATCGTGAAATCCCGGCAAGGGCAAGAACCCCGCCCCCTGTTGGCGGTTGCCAAACGGAAAGGATCGCGCGACAGCTTGGGCATGAGCGCGTTTTCCGACCAAGCCAAAGCCGCGACCGAGGCGCTGCGGGCCCTGTTCCCGCCGACGCCCCTGCAGCGCAACGACCACCTGTCGCATCGCTACGGGGCAGAGATCCTTCTCAAGCGCGAGGATCTGAGCCCTGTGCGCAGCTACAAGATCCGCGGCGCCCTGAATGCGATGCGCAAGGTGCTGGCCCGCGATCCGGGGCAGGAACAGTTCGTCTGCGCCAGCGCCGGTAATCACGCGCAAGGCGTGGCCTATGCCTGCCGCCATTTCGGCGTGCGCGGGACGATCTTCATGCCGGTGACGACGCCCCGGCAGAAGATCGACAAGACGCAGATCTTCGGTGGCGACGCGGTCAAGGTGCGGCTGACGGGCGACTATTTCGACCAGTCGCTGGCCTCGGCCCAGGCGTTCTGCGCCGAGGTGGGCGGGCATTTCCTGTCGCCCTTCGATGATCCCGACGTGATCGAGGGGCAGGCGTCCGTCGCGGTCGAGATCATGGCCCAGCTTGGCCGGGCGCCCGATCTGGTGATCCTGCCGGTGGGCGGCGGCGGGCTGTCCGCCGGGGTCACGGGTTACCTGACCGAAGCGGCGCCCGCGACCGATTTCCGCTATGTCGAGCCGCTTGGCGGCGCGAGCCTGACCGCGGCGCTGCTGGCCGGAGAGCCCGTGACCCTGCCGCGGGTGGACAGTTTCGTGGATGGTGCGGCCGTCGCCCGGATCGGCGCCAAGCCCTTTCAGCGCCTGTCGCATGTCGATCCGGCCAAGGTTCTGCGCGCGCCCGAGGATCGGATCTGCGTCACCATGCTCGAGATGTTGAACGTCGAGGGGATCGTGCTGGAACCCGCGGGGGCGCTGTCGGTCGATGTGCTGCCGGAACTGGCCCGGGATCTTGCGGGCAAGACGGTGGTCTGTGTGACCTCGGGCGGGAATTTCGATTTCGAGCGGCTTCCGGAGGTCAAGGAACGCGCTCAGCGGTTCTCGGGCGTGAAGAAATACTTCATTCTGCGCCTGCCGCAGCGGCCGGGCGCCTTGCGGGATTTCCTTGAAATGCTGGGGCCGGACGATGACATCGCCCGGTTCGAATACCTCAAGAAATCCGCGCGCAACTTCGGTTCGGTCCTGATCGGGATCGAGACCTCGCGGGCCGAGAATTTCCCGGCCCTCTTCGCCCGGCTGGATGCGGCCGGATTCATCTATCGCGACATCACCGCGGATGAGACCCTGGCCGAATTCCTGATCTAGGCACGTCGGCGCGCCGGATTGGCCCTGCCTGCCTGAAAGGCCTGTTTCGAGGCGGAATAGAGACTGATTATCGGGTTCGGATCGACGTCTTCGCCGCGTGCGGCGCGGGCTTCGTCGCGCTGACAGGCGGCGGCAAGGTTGGAAAAACCCAGATTGAGGGCGCTGCCTTTCAGGAAGTGCAGGTCGGCCTCTCTTTGGCGGGGCAGGGCGGGATGGCGCAGGCGGTCCAGCACCTCTTCCACTTCTTCAAGGAAGAGATCCACGACGTCGTCCAGATCGGCCTCCCCGATCTCTGCTTGCAGCGTTTCCACGCGTTTCCAGTCAATCATCGCATTCCCCAGCGGTCGTGCCCCCGCGAGATCCCTGCCGCAGGATGTTTAAGGTTCGGTAAGCGCAGGCGCAGCACTCCCGGAAAATTTGAAGATTCACCGGCCGTTAAGCCCTTGGTGCGACTCTCGCGTGGTTTGGGCCGGGGGAAATCTTGCACATCGCCAGTCGTCAGTCGTTCGATCCCTTGCAGCGCCGGCCGCCGGTCGCGCCGCGCAATCTTCTGATCGTGGACGACAGCCGGGCGCAGCGCCGCATTTTGACCGCGCTGATGATGCGGCGCGGCTACCATGTCCGCGAAGCCGGGTCCGCCGAAGAGGCGCTGGACCTCTGTCGGCTGCACCGCTTCGACATCGTGATCAGCGACTGGATGATGCCCGGCATGTCCGGGCCAGAGTTCTGTGCCGCCTTCCGCGCCCTTCCGCGCGAAAGTTACGGCTATTTCATCCTTCTGACCTCGCGCGACGACCGGGCAGAGGCGGCCCATGGCCTTGACCTCGGGGCCGACGACTTCCTGTCGAAACCCGTCGACTCGCAGGAACTCTATGCGCGCGTCGCCGCCGGGGAACGTATCCTCCGGATGGAGCGGGAACTGACCGAGAAGAACCGCCTGATCGCTGCTACGCTGTCCAGGCTTCAGACGGTCCATGACGCGCTTGACCGCGACCTGCGCGAGGCGCGCAAACTTCAGCAGTCCCTTGTGCGCAAACGCTACCAGCATTTCCGTTCGGGGCAGGCGTCCCTGCTGCTGCGGCCAAACGGCCATGTCGGCGGCGATCTGGTGGGGTTCTTTCCGATCGACGCGACCCGGCTCGGGATGTTCGCCATCGACGTGTCGGGGCATGGCGTGACATCGGCAATCATGACGGCACGCCTTGCAGGGGTGCTGTCAGGCGCCTCGCCCGACCAGAACATCGCGATGGAAACCGGGATCGGGGGCAGACGCCGCGGGCTTCCGCCGGAAGAGGTTGCCGCGGCGCTGAACGATCTGATGCTGAACGAGATCCAGACCGATCAATACCTGACCCTGCTCTATGCCGTGATCAACTTGCAGACCGGCGATGTCGATCTCGTGCAGGCCGGCCATCCGCGCCCGGCGGTGCAGCGCAGCGATGGCCCGGTCGAGTTTCTGGGCGATGGGGGTCTTCCGGTCGGGCTGATCGCGGACGCGCGGTTCGACCGCATCACCACCCGGCTCGGTCCGGGGGACCGGCTTCTGATCGCGTCGGACGGGATCACGGAATGCACCGATCCGCGGGGCGCCCAGTTCGACGAGCCGGGGGTGGCTGCGTGCCTCGCCCGGCATTCCGATCTGCGCGGGCAGATGTTTCTAGACGCTCTCGTGCAGGACCTGCAGGACCATTCCGGTGCGCCGGATTTCACCGACGATGTCTCGGCCGCCCTGTTCGAGATGCACCCCCGTCCGAGCTAAAGCAGCCCGCGCACGAAGGCCCTATCGCCTGCATTGCCAAGGTCGGCCGCGGCCTCCTCCAGCGTCATCCAGACCGCGCTATGGCCCGCTTCGGACGGCGGGCCAAGCCGCAGCACAGGCCGGGCGAGGTAGATCGTGCAGAGCTTTTCGGCCCAGAGGTCGTATTCCGGCATATAGGTGAAACGCCGGAACGCCCCGATCCGACGCTGAAGCGCGATGCGCCAGCCGGTTTCCTCGAACACCTCGCGATGCAGCGCGGCGATCGGATGTTCGCCGGGATCGATGCCCCCTCCGGGCAGTTGAAATTCGGGAAACGGGTTTTCCTGATGCGTGACAAGCACCCCGTTGCCGTCCCGGATGATCGCGTAAACCCCGGGACGCCGCTTGTAGCGCTGGCCGCTGCGCACCGCCTCACCGAACCGCCTGATCATGCCCACCCCTTTGTCGATCGGTTGTGCCGCCTATATAGACGCGGTATGCCAAGAGTGGCACCGCAAGGAAACCCCATGACCATCGGATCGAAAATCGCCTGGGACGATACCGTCCTGCCGTTTCAGCTTGACCGGGCCGACGTCCGTGGCCGCGTCGTGCGGCTCGACGGCGCGCTGGACCGGATGCTGCGGCAGCACGATTATCCCCCCGTGGTGACCGCGCTGGTGGCCGAGGCCGCGTTGCTGACCGCGCTGATCGGGCAGACGATCAAGCTGCGCTGGCGGCTGTCCCTGCAAATTCAGGGCAACGGCCCGGTGCGCATGATCGCGACCGATTACTATGCGCCCACCGACAGCGGCGACCCGGCCCGCATCCGCGCCTATGCCTATTTCGACGAAGAGGCGCTTGACCCTGCCGCCACCCCGCTTGCGCAGGTGGGCGAAGGGTATTTCGCCATCGTCCTGGATCAAGGGACTGGGATGGTTCCCTATCAGGGGATCACGCCGATCTCGGGCAGCTCGCTTTCGCATTGCGCAGAGACGTATTTTGCGCAGTCCGAGCAGCTTCCGACGCGGTTTCAGGTGTTCTTCGGCGAAGTGCGGGAAGGCGACGGGGCGCCGGAATGGCGCGGCGCGGGCGTCATGCTGCAACACATGCCGAAAGCCTCGCCCCATGCGACGGGCGAGGGCGGATCGGGCGAAGGCGGGTTGCTCGCGGCCGGGGATATCCTGTCGGGCGACGATCAGGAGAACTGGAACCGCGCGAACATCCTGCTGGATACGGTCGAGGCGCTGGAACTGATCGGCCCCGAGGTGCAGCCCACCGACGTTCTGGTGCGGCTTTTCCACGAAGAGGCGCCGCGCGTCTATGATCCGCAGCCGGTGACCTTCGGCTGTTCCTGCTCGGCCGAGAAGGTGCGCACCAGCCTCTCGATCTATCCGGCGGAAGAGATCGCGACCATGGTCACGCCCGAAGGCGTGGTGACCGCCGATTGTCAGTTCTGCGGGGCGCATTACGAATTCGACCCCGCAACCCTTGGCTCCGATGCGGACGCCTGATCCGATTGCGCCGCTGTTGCGGGCACTGTCCCGGCCGGCGGCGCAGTCTTCCGATTTCGACCTGAACCGCGATTTCGTTCCGCCTGCCGACACGCCCCTGTTGCGCCCGGCGGCGGTTCTGGTGGGGGTCCATCCCTCGGACCGGGGGGCGGAGCTGGTCCTGACCAAGCGATCGTCCCGCCTGCGCCATCATCCGGGGCAGATCGCCTTTCCGGGCGGCAAGCTCGACCAGGGGGATGCGGGCCCGGTTGACGCCGCCCTGCGCGAGGCACGCGAAGAGATCGGGCTGGACCCCGCCAATGTCGAGGTGCTGGGCGAACTGCCGTTTCACGACACGGTCACCAACTTCCGGGTGACGCCGATCCTTGCGCGCATCCATTCTGATTTTCCCGTGGTGCCCGAGGCGGGCGAGGTGGCCGAGGTGTTCCGCGTGCCGCTTGCCCATGTCGCCGACCCTGCCCGCTTCCGGGTGGAATCGCGGCTCTGGCGGGGGCAGCGGCGGTTCTACTACGTCGTGCCTTACGGCCCCTATTACATCTGGGGCGCTACGGCGCGCATCCTGTATGGGCTGGCAAGGCGGATGGCGGAATGAGGATCGCAGGGGACTGGCTGTCATGCGAAGAAACGCAGACGGTCTGCCGTGTCCTGACCGAGGCCGGGCACCAGGCCTTGGTCGTGGGCGGCTGCGTGCGAAACGCGCTTTTGGGATTCCCGATCTCGGACGTGGATATCGCCACCGATGCACGCCCGGAGATCGTCTCTGATCTTGCCGAAGCGGCAGGGCTGAAGGTGGTGCCGACCGGCATGGACCATGGCACGGTGACGGTGGTCGCGGGCGGCAAGGGATACGAGGTGACGACCTTCCGCCGCGATGTCGAGACCTTTGGCCGCCACGCGACCGTCGCCTTTTCGACCGATCTTGCCGAGGATGCCGCCCGCCGGGATTTCACCATGAACGCGCTTTACGCGACGGCGGATGGCGAGGTGATCGACCCGCTGGGCGGCCTGACGGATATTGCCGCCCGTCGCCTGCGCTTTGTCGGCGACCCGCAGGATCGGATCACCGAGGATTACCTGCGCATCCTGCGGTTCTTCCGCTTTCACGCCTGGTATGCCGATCCGGCAGAGGGCTTCGACGCCGAGGGCTACGCCGCCTGTGCTGCGAATATCGCCGGATTAGAGACGCTTTCGCGCGAAAGGATCGGGGCCGAGATGCGCAAGCTGCTTGCCGCCCCCGCCCCCTCCGAGGCGGTCGCGGGCATGGCGCACTGTGGTGCGCTGGGCGTTATCCTGCCGGGGGCCGATCCGCGGGCGCTGCCGATCCTCGTGCATCTCGAGGGCGGGCTTGCCCCCGACTGGCGCCGCCGGCTGGCGGTTCTGGGCGGGCAGGACGTGGCCGACCGTCTGCGTCTGTCGCGGGCGGACGGCAATACCCTCCGGCTGATCGGGGATGAGGTCGGCAGCCCAAGGCAGGCCGCCGAACTCGGCTATCGGCACGGCGCCGGGCTTGGTCGCGACATCCTGCTGTGCCGCGCCGCGCTGACCGAGATGCCCCTGCCCCCGGGGTGGGAAGCCGACCTTGCCCGCGGTGCGGCCGCGCGCTTTCCGATCAGGGCCGCCGATCTGATGCCCGCCTTCACCGGCGCGGCGCTTGGCGCGCGGCTGGCGGCGCTGGAAGCGCGCTGGATCGCGTCGGGCTTCACCCTGACCCGCGAGGCGCTTCTGGACACACCGGAAAGCTGAGTCCGCCTTTCCCTTTTGCCGCCCCGGGACTATATCCCAAGGACAACGCGAGAGGCCGCCGGTGTTTGGGTTCTTTGAACGGCTCGTCGATCCTTACACAGCCTATACGGAAACAGACGCGCCGCCGCGCCGCCTGTGGCCGTTTCTGCGCGCCTATGTGCAGCCGTTCCGCAAGGTTTTCGCGCTCACGGCGCTGACCTCGTCCACCGTCGCCATCGTCGAGATCCTGCTGATCTGGTATCTCGGCCGGCTGGTGGACCTGCTGACCCATGGAACTCCGGCCGAAGTCTGGCAGGGGCACTGGCCCGAATTCATCGCCGCGGCGCTTGCCGTGCTTCTGATCCGTCCGATGCTGGGCGGGCTGAACAGTGCGCTTTTGCACAATGCGATCCTGCCGAACTTCGGCACGCTGATCCGCTGGCGGGCACATCGACATGTTCTGCGCCAGTCGATCGGCTGGTTCGAGAATGACTTCGCGGGCCGCATTGCCAACCGCATCACGCAGACGCCGCCCGCCGCCGGGGATGCGATCTTCCACACCTTCGACGCCGTGACCTTTGCCACCACGACGCTGATCGGCTCGGCCGCGCTTCTGTCGTCGGCCGATCCGCGTTTGTTGCTGCCTCTGGTTGTGTGGGTGGTGCTTTACGGCTTTCTCATCCGCTGGACCCTGCGGCGCGCGGGGCCCGCGTCCAAGGCGGCGTCGGATGCGCGCTCGGCTGTGCTGGGCCGCGTGGTGGATTCCTACACCAACATCCATTCGGTGAAGCTTTTCGCCCATGACGACCGCGAGATCGCCTATGCCCGCGACGCGATCGAGGGCGCTCGGAAGAAGTTCCAGCTGGAGATGCGGATCATCACGCGGATGGACGTGATGCTGACCGCGCTGAACGGGTTCCTGATCGTTTCGGTGACCGCCTGGGCCGTGTCGCTGTGGTTTCACGGTGCAGCCAGCGTGGGCGTCGTGGCAGCCGCGACGGCGCTGGTGCTGCGGCTCAACAACATGACCTACTGGATCATGTGGGCGACGACCGCGCTGGTTCAGGCGCTTGGCGTCGTGGCCGAGGGGATGGAGACGATCGCCCAGCCCGTGACGCTGGTCGATGCGCCGGGCGCCGGGCCGCTGCAATTGACCGAGGGCCGGATCGAGATCCGCGACCTGCATCATCATTACGGGCGCGACCGGGGCGGGCTGGACGGGGTGACGCTGACGATCCGGCCAGGTGAGAAGATCGGCCTTGTCGGGCGGTCCGGGGCGGGGAAATCGACCCTCGTCAAGCTGCTCTTGCGGTTCTACGACATCGAGAAGGGCCAGATCCTGATCGACGGGCAGGACATCGCGCGCGTCACCCAGCACAGCCTGCGCCGCCATATCGGGATGGTTCAGCAGGACAGCGCCTTGCTGCATCGTTCGGTCCGCGAGAACATCCTTTACGGCAAGCCCGCGGCGACCGAGGCCGAAATGCAGGATGCCGCCCGGCGCGCGGCGGCGGACACCTTCATTCCCGCGCTGGAAGACAGCGACGGCCGCAAGGGCTATGAGGCCCGCGTCGGCGAGCGCGGGGTGAAGCTTTCGGGCGGTCAACGCCAGCGGATCGCGCTGGCCCGGGCGATCCTGAAGGACGCGCCGATCCTTGTTCTGGACGAGGCGACCAGCGCGCTCGACAGCGAGGTGGAGGCCGCGATTCAGGACACGCTCTATGGCCTGATGGAAGGCAAGACGGTGATCGCCATCGCGCACCGCCTGTCCACGATCGCGCATATGGACCGGATCGTCGTGATGGACGATGGCCGGATCGTGGAAGAAGGAAGCCACGCCGAACTGCTGGCCCGGGACGGCATCTATGCGCGCCTGTGGAACCGGCAATCGGGCGGTTTCCTTGGTGTGAACCCGGATGCGGAGGCGGCGGAATGAACCTTGGCAACTGGATCGACCCGTTCCGTCCCGCCGACAGCGAGCCGCCGCGTACGCTTCTTGCCTTTTTCGTCTGGTGCTTCGCCGGGGCCTGGCCTGCGCTTCTGTGGTCGGCGGCAATCTCGGCCGTCGCCGGAACGATGGAGGTGGTCTCGGCCATGCTGCTGGGCCGCGTGGTGGACAGCGCGCAAGGCCTTGGAAACCTTGAGGCGCTGACGCGACACTGGCCGCTTTATGCGGGCTTTGCCGTCTTCTACCTGCTCGTCCGCCCGGCGGTCTTCGGGCTCTCTACGGCGACCGTCTCGATCACGCTGGGCCCGAACCTGCTGCCGCTGGTCCTGTCGCGGTTGCACCGTTTCACCATGGGGCAGGCGGTCACTTTCTTCGACAACGATTTCGCGGGCCGCATCGCGCAAAAGCAGATGCAGACCGCCCGCGCCGCGACGGATGTGGCCACCGAAATGGTCAACGTCGTGGCCTTTGCCCTGTCGTCGCTGGTGGGGTCGGCGGCCTTTCTTGTGGCGGTCGATTACCGCGTTGCGCTGGCGCTGGTGGCGTGGCTTGCGGCTTACCTGTGGATGATCCGCTGGTTCATTCCCCGCGTGCGGGGCAAGTCGGCGGCGCGCGCCTCTGCGCGGGCGATGGTCACCGGGCAGGTGGTCGATACGATCACCAACATCAAGACGGTGAAGCTTTTCGCCCACAGCAGCCACGAGGACCGCGCGGCCCTGTCGGCGATGATGGGCTACCGCGAGCGGGCGCTGGATTTCGGCAAGGTTTCGACCCTGTTCCGCCTGACCCTGATGATCATCGCGGGCATCCTGCCGGTGATGCTGGTCGGCGGCACGATCCTTCTGTGGGTGCAGGGCACCGCCACGCCGGGGGACATCGCGGCCTCGGGCGCCATCGCGATCCGCATCGCGCAGATGACGGGCTGGGTCTCCATGGCGTTGATGAGCACCTACGGCTCGATCGGCGAGGTCGAGGACGGGATGAACACCCTGACGCCGCCCCACACCCTGACTGACACGCCGGGGGCAGTGACGCTGGACCGCGTGCGCGGAGAGATCGGCTTTGACCAGCTAGGCTTTGCCTATGGGCGCCGCACGGGTGGCGTGGACGACATCAACCTGACGATCCGGCCGGGGGAAAAGATCGGCATCGTCGGGGCATCCGGCGCCGGGAAATCGACGCTCGTCGCGCTGCTCTTGCGGCTCTATGACGCCGAAAAGGGGCGCGTTCTGATCGACGGGCACGACGTGCGCGAGGTGACGCAGGAAAGCCTGCGCCGCCAGATCGCCATGGTCACGCAGGAAACCGCGATGTTCAACCGCTCGGCCCGCGACAACATCCTTTACGGCCGACCGGATGCGACCGAAGACGAGATGATCGCTGCCGCCAAGAGGGCCGAGGCGCATGAGTTCATCGAACGCATGGTCGATCACATGGGCCGCAAGGGCTATGACGCGCATCTGGGTGAACGGGGGGTGAAGCTCTCGGGCGGCCAACGCCAGCGAATCGCGCTGGCCCGGGCCTTCCTGAAGGACGCGCCGATCCTTGTGCTCGACGAGGCGACAAGTGCGCTGGACAGCGAGGTGGAGGCGCAGATCCAGGACGCGCTGGCCCGCGTGATGGAGGGCAAGACCGTGCTGGCCATCGCCCATCGCCTGTCCACCATCGCCGAGATGGACCGGATTGTCGTCCTGGATGCCGGCCGGATCGTCGAAGAAGGCACGCATGAGGGGCTTTTGGCGCATCAGGGGCTTTACTGGCGCTACTGGAACCGGCAATCGGGCGGCTTCATCGGTATCGACGAGGCGGCGGAGTGAAACT
>JAGWVA010000137.1 GCA_028875855.1 Paracoccaceae bacterium | reverse complement strand
CTCACAGACCTCGTTGACATGTTTCAGCTGCACCTTGTGCGGACCAAAGTTTTCCGTCGCTTGGCCAATGGTCCGCAGGCTGCACTGGTAGCTCACGACGAATGTCTGATCCGCCCCGTTCAGATAGGCCATCTTCCGTTCGGTCGTGCCGCTTCCCTTGCCGATCTCCCGGGCCGTCGGCGCTTGCGAAGACATCAGGTCGTTCGTCAAGCCACGCGTCTGGATCAGAACGCCGTTTCGCAGGCTGATGTCTGCCCCTTCCGGCGAAAGCCATGTGACGACATCCGCATTGACATTGATGTCGCGGAACATCGACCGGTAGCCGCGCAGCTTCGGAAGGCTCACGAACAGAAGCGGGGTCTTGCTCCACTTTGCGACCTTGAGATCGCTGGCCGGCACGTTTGGCGCGGGAGCCCCCCGGTGTCCGCGCACCGCCGCGACGAGGGCAGAGACGCTGCCAGAAAGTTCCTGCGAATCCGGCATGTTGCCGCAACCCGCAAGCAGGGTCAGGAGAACGAGAGCCTTGATCGGTTGCACTGCCTTCACCGGAAGACCCTCCCCCATTGGCTGGACAGGGTGCCCTGATTGTAGGCGCGCACGATGCCGTAAAGGCGCCCGGGAACATCCAGCGTTTGCCCGCCATCCCGCTGGGTCGGACGGATGATCACGGTTGCCAGCGTCTGCGACGGGGCGCCGTTCAGCCAGTTGAGAGGGATCGTGAAGAACAGCCCCTTGTCGAACGACCCCTCGCCGAACTGGGCGGCCGAGACATTGGTCTTCGTCGCAAAGGCCCCGACCCGCCAGCCATTGGCAAATTCGCGGCTGACCGTCAGCGTCGCGCCCTTGTCGCCCGCGAGGTAACGGCCCGCGTCGAGTTGGGCCAGGAAATTGCCGGGCAATTGATAGTAAAGCGACACGAGGCCCGTGACGACGTGATAGGGCCTGAAGGCAAAGCCGATCGAATAATCGCGCTGGCGGACATAATCGAGTTCCGCCCCGGCGGCAAAACGGCTACCGACCGGCTGCCAGAGAACTTCGGACGAAATACCGCCGAACATCCGTTCAAGATAACCGGCGCTGACGCGGGTATAAATGTTGCGCAGCGGATGGTCATACCAGGCGACGTAAAGGTTCTCCAAAGCCGGATCGCCATGCTGGTCGTAAAGCGGATAGTCCGTGCGCACATGCGGAAGCACCGAGTTGGAGGTGCGGCTGTTGTTGTTCAGATCGCCGATCGCGCGTTTGGTGGCAGAGCCCGCGATGAACAGACCCGGGGCAAGCCGATATCTGGCGGCAACGCGGACACCAAGCTCGTACCGGAATGGGTTCACGGGATCAAAGAGCCCCGCGCGCAGATAAGGCGCGACCGACCATTGAAGGCGCGGCGCGGCCCCGGTGCTGCGGATCTGCGGCGCCTGCATCGGCAGCGCATCGGTCACCCGGACCAGCGGCGCGAGCTTTCCGGCGGCATCCGGCGCGAACTCCAGCCGCTCCAGATCGCTGCGCTTCACCGTCACCTTCGCCAGCGGCATGCCCTCGCTCACCGGGATCAGCGCGAAGGTCTCCACGCTCGCCGGCATGGCCTGGCTCAGCGCCCGCGCGGCCCGACCGATGGCCTCGGCCGAGTTGTGGTAGGTCGTGTTGGTGAACGCAAGCTGCGCGGTATCCGTCGTCACCGCGAGGCTGACGAGACCGAGCCGCTGCAGCTTCAGCAGGTATTCCATCGACGTCTTGAGGGCACTCAATTGCTGCGGCTGCGTGACCCAGGAGGTGGACCAGGCTGCCGGATCGGCCGCCTGCGTGGGCCTGACCTTCACCGGTATCGGCGCGCCATCGATGATCGTGCCCACCACGCGCTCCTGCGGGTCCAGCGCGAACTGCAGCGAGACGCCGAGCTTCGTGCCGTAAAGCTCGTAGATGCCGATCCGGTTGCCCTTGCCCAGATCGTATTCGAAGCCCGCGTTGATCGAACTGCTGCGGGTGAACATGTGGTGCTGGCCGACTTCCATCGTATAGGCGTCGGACGAATATTCCGCCTTGAACCGCCACCGGTCAGAGATCTGCCATTCCAGCCCGCCGAAGGGCGCCGCCGGGCCGCGGAACCACTGTTTCGTCGAAAGCGTGCCGCCCTGCCCGAAGTTGACTGACGGCCGCGCGCCGAACAGGGTGCCGATGGAGCCGTGGCTGCCGAGCCGCCCCCAGCCCAGGCCCAGCGTAAACTTCAGGCGCGGCGTCACGGACTTCGTGGCCACAAGGTATTCCGCCGACAAGAGATCGGTGCCGATGAAATCCTGCAGACCCAGCGTCAGCGACGGCACGTAACCGTGTTCCTTCAGGATCTGGAACCGCAGA
>JAGWVA010000136.1 GCA_028875855.1 Paracoccaceae bacterium | reverse complement strand
CATAGTCCGAGGGCGACACCGGCTGAAGAGGCTGGGAAAGCTGCCGGTCAGGTGAAGAGGCGCCCCATGCCGACCGCAAACGGCCGGAATAAGGGCGCAAAGCTGTCCGTCGCTACCTCAGCGACCTGCCCCGTCCACTCTCAGCCCATGCCGCCTACGACGACGGCATGCACCCGAATTCTTGAGATGGGTAAGTTTCGTCGGATGTGTCAGTTTTGGTGGCCACCGTGCCCGCGCAGCCCCGGTCAAAAGTCAGAGTGCGATGGATCTTCTCGCGTTCAAGAGGATGACCCGGACTGACTACGGGGTTTCCCGTAACGGCTCTCGCCTCCCCTGCCCAAGGATGGGTTAGACCCGCTGCATAAGCTGCAACCGGCCAGACCATGGGTGCGACAACGAGGGTAACAGCCGACGGTCCTGACCTTGGCAGGACCACAAAATGAAGATGCCCCGGCGGCTAACCGAGGCATCCATCAAACCGCCCGTTCGGCGGAAACGTATTTCTACGTCTGGCTTTCGCCATCATATGTCGCAAAGCAACACGTTATATGCGTTTGCTTTTGTCTTCTAAGCCGCCTGTTCGGCGGAAAGTCACCAACTCGGCGGTATGGAATTAAAATAACATCAGGCATCATGCCCTGCAAGCCCGAAATCGGCAAAAGATGATAAATTTTCACCTTTTGTATAGATCGAAATGGTCCGCTACCATGCGGCTAGTGAAATCTCACACAAGATGGAGGGTGGCCTCTCCTGACCAGGCCCTTGGGCGCTCAGAAGATGGGACATCCAAGCCGAGATCCTTGCTGGGCACCTGACGCTCGGACCGGGGCACAACCATCGTGAAGTCTGACATGCAACTGCTCTGATGCGGAATCTCGGCATCGAGCACGCACCCGCAACTGGCAGACCTGCCGCTTTGCCATCACGCTCTGCAATCATCGCCAACGGCGATCATCGTTTGTTCAACCTAGCCGCAGCAATGGCGCATAGGGCGCCCTGCCCTGACCAAAGGGCTTCATCCGGCGCGTTGCGACCTGTCCACGTCTCAAGGCAAACAACCGCATCTGGGCTCCGTCCGCAGAAGCGTAGATGGCTACCTCGGGGCGTCATGCGGTCACCCAATCAGCGCTTGGCGAAGGTTGCCCCTAAACTTGGCAAAGGACGTTATTGCATCGGCAGGCTCATGGGTCCATTTTAGTTATGGACGTTCTCCTCTGAAGGAGGCGGATATGGATCGGCGACGCCATGGGATGAGCCGGTTCCTCGATGCTCTTGGGCGCAAGCTCGCTCATAAGCTCAACCAGCAAAGTTCGGGCTACCGGCCATTTACGCCGTCCGATTTCGATACACTCCGCACTACCCTGCGGCAAGGCGACGTGCTTCTGGTCGAAGGCCGCGAACGGATCTCGAATGCCATCAAATATTTGACGCAATCCACTTGGTCCCATGCAGCGTTGTTCGTTGGCGAGGCCCTTCCTCACACCGAGACCGATGGCGAGCGGCATCGATTGGTCGAAGTGAACGTGGGCGCAGGCTGCATTTCTGCTCCTTTGTCCAAGTACGAAAGCTACAACACCCGTATTTGCCGCCCCGTTGGCCTGACTGATACGGAGATCGAACAGCTTGTGGACTTCATGATCGACCATATCGGATTGCAATACGATCTGCGCAACATCCTCGACATGATACGGTACTTCGTTCCGACACCGCCGGTGCCGGTCCGCTGGCGGCGGCGTATGATCGCCATAGGTTCTGGCGACCCAACGCGAGCCATTTGTTCAACGCTGATCGCTGAGGCATTTCACCAGCTCCACTATCCGATCCTGCCGGACATCTCTGATCTCTGCGACGATGACACCAGCCATCATGCCCGGATCGAGATCTATCACATGCGTCACTATTCGCTCTTCACCCCGCGTGACTTCGACCTGTCGCCTTATTTCGAGGTGGTAAAACCGCATCTAGCTGATGAATTTGATCCTCACAGTCTGCGTTGGGATGACCTAAGTCCGAAGGCGCCGGGAGCCGGGAGCACGAATGGATACATAAGCCCGCAGAAAGAACACGCGCCCGATGATTACCTTCCCATCCCGATCGCAACCCAGGCGACGAAATAGAAAACTCACCTATTCTGCATAAAGCGTACGGTGCCAACGAGTCGAATTGAGCCGTTCATCCTTGAAGCCATGCAGCGAGATACAGCTACACGTTGAAAAGTAGCGTGCTATCGACAACACAATAAAGCGAGCTAGCCTGCCGCCCGGGACGCCATCTGGATCTCGGGCGGATAGAGGTAGGTCCGCGTGAGCGGCACCGCCTCTTGCCGGCGCGCAAGCTGCACCTGGAAGACACATTGGCCGTAATGGCGAAAGCTCATCT
>JAGWVA010000135.1 GCA_028875855.1 Paracoccaceae bacterium | reverse complement strand
ACCTGCTCGCCCGACAGCACGAAGACCGACACCGCCTTGTGCCGGAGCGCGAGCCGATGGACGTCGAGCTTGTCCACCGGCTGAAGCCGGCCATTCATCCAGGCGGGGATCAGCATGCTCATGTCGCCAGCGGCGAGACGAGCCGCGTCAGGTGAGCCAAGTTCTTCAGCCCGATCTTCAGATGCGCCATGGGGCGCGCGTGAACGAGTTGCTTGTTCATGTAGGCCTCGAAGGTCAGCCGCTGCACGTCGCCGTCATGGCAAAGCGACACGAAGCGTTCGCGGCGTTCGTCGGATCGGTAATAGGCGTTCTGCATCGCGCCGAGGACGCGGAAGACGGCGCGGTTCCCGGCCATGAAGCGCCGCCGCGCCAGCGCGAGATCGCGGGCCCGCCCGCTCGAGAGCGAGGCCTGCGCCGCTTCGGCGGCCAGACGACCGCCCAGCATGGCGTAGTAGATCCCCTCGCCCGACGAGGGGGCGACGACGCCCGCGGCATCGCCGGCCAGCACCACGTCGCGCCCGTTGTCCCACCGGTCGAGCGGGCGCAGCGGGATGGGCGCGCCCTCGCGGCGGATCGTGGCGCACTGGGCCAGACCGCTCGCTGCGCGCAGATCGGCCGTGGCGCGCTTGAGGTCCACCCCGTCGCGCCCGGTGCCCATGCCGACGCTGGCGCGGCCGCCGTGCGGAAAGACCCAGCCGTAGAAGTCGGGCGAGATGCGGCCATCATAGACCACGTCGCAGCGCGCCGGATCGTAGCCGACGGTCAGGCCGTCGCCGGGGTCCGGCGCCTCGATCACCTCGTGATAGGCGATGACATAGGGGATGCGGTCGCCGCCCGGCACCTCGGCCCGGGCGACGGCGCTGCGCGCGCCATCCGCCCCGATCACGATCCGGCCCGTCAGGCGGCGGTCCTGCCCGCTGGCCCTGTCGCGGTAGGTGACATGCGTGCCCGCCCCGTCGCGGGACAGGCCGGTAAAGGTGCCCTCGACCGGCTCGGCCCCGGCGGCCTCGGCCCGCGCGCGCAGGAAGGGGTCGAAGACCTCGCGGTCCACCATGCCGACAAAGCCGTTCTCGATGGCGATATCGACCTTGCGCCCGGTGGGCGAGATCATCCGCGCCGTCGAGATGCGCGCGACGAGCTGGCTGTCGGGAATATCGAAATCGCGGATCAGCCGGGGCGGAATGGCGCCGCCGCAGGGCTTGATGCGCCCGCCGCGATCCAGAAGCGCGACGCGCAGCCCCGCCCGGGCAAGATCCTCGGCTGCGGTGGCCCCGGCGGGTCCACCGCCCACCACGATGACGTCATGGATCATCTTTCCCCCCGTCGCCATGCACAGGTTTCCATCTCAGCCCCCGGCGAAGCCGCGCAGGGCCAGGGCCGTGACCATCATGCCCAGCACATAGGCCGAGACGCCGATGCCGTTATACCAGGGCGCCCGTGCGCGCGGGTCGCGCAGCAGGACGGGCATCGCGGCCAGTTGCACCACCAGCAACGCCAACACCGCCAGCGCGTGCCATGGCATGCCCCAGAACAGCAGAAGCCAGATCACCGCAAGCTGCGGCAGGGTCATGATCCAGCAGGCGACGCGCGCCGCCCTTGCGGGCCCCAGCGTCACCGGCAGCGACCGGACGCCGGTCTGGCGATCGCCTTCCAGCGCCTTGAAATCGTTGAGCGTCATGATGCCATGCGCGCCAAGGGCATAAAGCGCAGCCATCAGAACGACCGGCGCGGACGGGGCGCCGGCCGACAGCACGGCCGCCCCCGTGAACCACGGCAGCCCCTCGTAGCAGAGCCCGACAAGCCCCGGCCCCCACCAGCCAGACCGCTTGAGCCGCACCGGCTCCGCCGAATAGGCCCAGGCGGCAAGAACGCCAAAGACAGTTGCGCCGAAGCCCCAGGGACCGAGCAGTCCGCCGATCGCAAGCGCGAGCCCGCTCATCGCCAGAGCGATCCACAGGCCCCAGCGCCCCGGCACCCGACCCGACGGGATCGGCCGGCCCGGCTCGTTGATCGCATCCACGTGACGGTCGCACCAGTCGTTGGCCGCCTGGCTCATGCCGCAGACCACGGGGCCGGACAGCACGATGCCCAGCACCACCAGCCCCGGCGCCTCCATCGGCGAGGCGCCCGAGGCCACGACACCGCAGAGATAGGCCCACATCGGCGGAAACCACGTGACGGGCTTCAAAAGCTCCAGAACCGCCTGCGGGTCAGGCGTTCGGACGGGGGGATGTTGATCCAGACTGACACTCATATGTCAACTAAACACGACACTCCGAGTCTGAGCAAGCAAAAGCTGCGGCCGGTCAGTCCTCGGCGTCGTGATCGGTCTCGATCATCTCGAACTTGCGCAGCTTGACGTAAAGGCTCTGACGGCTCAGCCCGAGCAGGTCCGCCGCC
>JAGWVA010000027.1 GCA_028875855.1 Paracoccaceae bacterium | reverse complement strand
AAGGCCATTTCTTTGGCGACAATCCGGTAGACCTGATCGCGGTCACGCTGCCGAAAGTGGATGTCACACAGGAACACTTGGCCGCCATGCCTTGGCGTGACGTCCCCGCATTCACTCGTGCGCTCGACGCACAGCAGAGCACTTCGGCTCGCTGCCTTCGCTTTCTGATCCTGACGGCTGCCCGGTCTGGCGAAGCGCGCGGGGCGGCGTGGTCCGAGATCGACTTCGCCGGTAAGGTCTGGAACATCCCGGCCGAGCGGATGAAGCGCAAGAAGCCGCACCGCGTGCCGCTGTCCCCGGAAGCGATTGAGGTTCTGGAAGAGATGCGGGACCTCGATCCGGTGCTTGTTTTCCCCTCACCGCGCCGCGGGAAAGACGGTTCTGGGCAAGTCATGAGCGACATGGCGTTCAAGAGCCTCTTTGGTCGCATGGGCGTTGATGGCTTCACGACCCACGGCTTTCGATCCAGCTTTCGCGACTGGTGCAGCGAAAGCGCAAAGGCTGACCCAGAGCTTGCAGAAGCGGCGCTGAGCCACGCTACAGGCAATTCCGTGACGCGTGCGTACGCTCGCAGCGACCTCTTCGAGCGGCGCCGGGATCTGATGGAGGCATGGGCCCGCCACGCGACAGGCTCTGCCGGTGACGTTGTGCAGCTGGTGCGGGCATGAGCCCCGAATTTGCGGCTGTCTTCCGAAGCACGTTTCGCCTTCACGACTTGGTAGGCCTCGAAAACCCAGAAGTTACGTTCCGAGCCCTAGCGAGAATGGCGGCATGGGTGGAGCTTCAGAAGGCTCGCCCCAGTCCCGACCACGACCGTCTGTTTTCAGGGATGCAGGAGAGTGTCACGCTCTGGCAGAGCCTCCCTCTGTACTTCGCCCCCATTGATCGGCAGTTCTTTCTGCGAGCGCGACGGATGGCTGCCGCAACGATGTGGCGCGAGGACCGCTTTTCCGCTCGATATCGTGACATGGCTGCGCTCCTTTTGCTCCTCGATCCGCCAAAGAGCACAAGGCCAAAGGCAACGTTTGATGCTCTGTTCGTCATGGGAATGGCGGTTGGACAACAACTATTTTCGCATCCCACTGAAGGTCCCGAAAGTAAGCGCAACCCGGGGTCCAGCGCAGCCATGAAGTTCATGGGCGAAGTGGTTGAGCTAGCCCCGCACCAGCACCGGGAGCCGTCTACACCGCCTGCGATTTGGAAGAAACGTCGCGAAAAGCTGATGGCTGTAGGATTCAGAGAATACGAGGTGTTGGAATTTTTCGACCTCACTTTTCCAGCGAAGCAAATGGGCTGAAATAGCAACGTGTCGGCATCGCTTGTACTAAAAAGAGGATGCAACGATGACGAAACGACCACTCCCTTCCGGCCTGATGACAGCCACCGAAGTCGCTGAGCACTTCGGCTGTGGCGTCTCAACTGTTTGGCGTTGGGCGAAGACGGGCGTCTTGCCGCAACCCATCAGGATTGGCGGATCGACCCGCTGGCGGCGCTCAGACATTGACGCCTTGATCGACGGATCGGAGGCCGCGTGAACCATGGGCGGCATAAAACGTGTTGCCTCGGGCGGCTGGCGGGCCGCCCAGAGGCTGGGACTTGGTTCGTCATATGGAGATGAGCGGAGGGTAGCGCAAAGCGCTAAGCGGCGCCATAGCATCAAGACATACCTCGTTCATGAGGACGGCCGAGCGCGGCAAGTCCAGCTTTCGGGCCGCCCCGCGTGGTTGCTGGATCGCTTGATCGACGCCGGGAACCGCGGTGTTGCAGCGGCAGAATTGCCGTCCGGGTTGCGTGTGTCGGGCTTCGTACTGAAGCTGCGGCGGGCGGGCGTGTCGATTGAGACGCTGACAGAGGTCAATACGGGCGAATATGGCGGGCATCATGGCCGCTACAGGCTTGCCGCTGATGTCGAGCGCGTGGACGAAGGGGGGCCATCATGACAAGTGACGGGTGCCCCCCCGAGCCCCTTAGGGAAGCCAATAAGACGGTGGCGCTCCTTCGCGACACACTGCGCCGAGCGAAACCGGAACCACTGCCGCCCAGCGTGCGGGCTTTGCTTCCGCGGTTGATGGGTGAGTGGTTTCGGTGGCGTCTGCGCGGCCAAGAGATGATCTACCCGGGCGTCATGAAGGTCGCAGCCTGGGGCGAGTGCCGCGAACGACAGGCAAGAAGCAACCTGCGCAGACTTGAAGACTGGGGCGTCTTGATCCCCATCGAATACAGATCAGGCGGCCGGCGCTCGACGCGCTTCGTCGTAAGCGGTGAAGCGCTCTTTCGCGCTTTGGTCAAAGTGGGTTGCAATCCATCGCCTGAGCTTCGCGCGGGGCTCACAAGATACGACCTGACCGACAACGGCACTGAGAAACCGAAAAACCCGGCAGTTGGCGTGACGAAAAAGCTTTCAGAACAAGCGCTAAGCGCAATGAATGTCGCTCGACCTAAGGCGCACCTTCGCAGTGAGGGAAACCCGGCAAAAAACCCGGCAATGACTGCCGCCGGTATACATAGAGAACCTACCGGGACCCCAGCTTCAAACGTTCTGCCGTTTCCGCCTTCGGCGGCCCGCTGCGCTGACGCTTCGCTATTTTTGTTTTCTTGTAGAGAGAGAGGGAAGGATGCGCTTCGGCGCAGAACAAAGACCGAGATCAAAGCCTTTCGGCGGTTTCTCAGGGTCTTTCCTCGCCGTCTGAACGTCGATCTCGCCCAAGAGGCATTCTTCGCTGCCGTCGACCATGGCGCGGACCCAGAAGCCATTGTTACGGCAGCGGCACGCTATGGAGCCGATATGGAGGACGAGGACGAGGACAGGACCACCGCGCCGACTTCGTGGCTCCGCGAGAAGTGCTGGGAGGGCTACGCCGACATTACCTGCAATCGAAAGGATCTGGCATGACCATTGAGAACTGCATCAACGAGGCGATTGCGGACGACCACATCGACAAGCAGCTGGGCGCAGAAGCTCAGCGCATGTGGCGCGAAATGGCTGAGCGGTACGAGAGCCAAGGCTACAACCGACACCAAGCGGAGACGATGGCGGCTGGGTAGGGCGAATGGTGGCCTTCGATCGATGCGCTGCCACAGAAGGCGCCAGACCTTGGAAGCACCTCTCGGTAGACCGCTGTCCCTACAAAGCCGTTCAGAGCGGTGTGTCTGACGTGCTATTGTGCAACGAAGAAGGGGCAAATGCATGTCAGGCACAGATGGCATAGAGACTGCGCAAAACGCGGAACTTTGGGCCGAGGCTGAGCGCTTGGCAAAGTTGCACGGAGCCCCCGACCGGATGGACACACTTCTTTTGCTGCCGTTTTTCTTTGTAGCTGCGAGCATCAACGAGACGGTGCTGGCGGTGCTCGACCGTTCGGCCTTGGGCCTCGGGACCCTTTCGGCACTTTTACTGACCGGAGTCGGCTACGCGCTCTTTCGCGAGCGGAACACGAAGCGCGTGGATATGATCCAAGGGGCCTACGACCTTCTGCGTAAAATTGCCGCCCAAAATACTCCCGTGCAGGAAGAGGAGCCTGCGCCGCTTCATCTGGTTTCGCCACGCCAGAGGCAGCTGCACGCAGCAGCAAAGAAGATTCTGAAGCAACCAGACAGGACACCAAGCCAGCGTGCCGCCGGTGAGCGTGTGGTGGCGGCTATCGAAGGGCGCGCCAAACTGCTTGCCAAAGGTAAGCAGCCAGTTGGTGACGAATGAACGGCTAGCGTCGGATGCAGATGGATGTTTGTTGGTATGCTGATCTGAACTCATCTTTAGATGCGCAAGACGACAACGGTCAGGCGTCGCCAGAAATCCGTTCGATGAGGCTTGTGCTTACTTGGGCGCGAGTCAGAGTGTCAAAGACTGTCAAACCGGCAGCATTCAGGAACGTTTTCCAGATTCGGTCGCAGTCTTCGTATGCGAGATTCAAGAAATCAGCCGTCACTAGCCCTTCCCATTCAGGGGGCCTTATAGCGCCTAACTCTTCAAGGTCATCTTCATCGACCTCGATCGTTTCATCAACCTGGAGCTCTATTGGCTTTCCGTGAGCCATACCATTTCTTAAGCGCTGGACGTCCTCCATCGTCTTGAACGGTCGCTTTCCGAAGTCACAGGAGAGATTCAGCACTTTACATAAATTCCTCACCTTTTCATATGGGTTTTCGCGTTCACCCCATTTATCCCCAAAAATCTTGAAGCCAATGAAATTTAAGCGAGCCTCGGTCGTGAAAGCGATAAAGGCGAGTGCTGCCATAATCTCAAGAGAAATCCCCTCTCGATCCTCCAGCTCAAGACGCTTATCGACTGTAGTCTTGAACCTATGCGCTACATTCGCAAGGTCGTTGTGAATTAGGATGTGATGGTGAGCTTGGAGTTTCACTTTCAGCTTCGCCATTTTGCTCCCTCTTGGCTACTGCGCTAGCGACTGGGTGACACCCGTTGAGTGAAATCGCTACCCGGACAACTTTAGCAAGTCGACTGTCATCCCGCCCATGCAAAACTCCACCTCTCGCGGCGCCAAGTGTACGGCAAACGGGCCGTTGCCCATAGTTCCTTGCGTTGTCCGACTTTCGAGTTGCCAAGCGCCAGGTTTCCCTGCTGCCAACTTACCGCAGCTTTGTGGATGCGTATGGGCACCAACAGCCACGCTGCGCGATCGGAATCTTACCGATACAGCGACTATTGACGCTTGGCATGGCAGGAAGGAGGGTAACGTGGGGCGAGGATAGCCAAGTATCTCAGGGGGTGTCTATGGCTGAGAGATTCTCCTTTGAAATCGGATTGCTCCGCGACCTCGCAAAGAACGTCAAAACCAAACCCATGCCCCAAGGAACTAACCCCCTAACCTGGCGTGATGGAGAAGGGCCCAACTACTTTCGGCTAGGCGAAGCGTCAGTTACGTCCATTCAGCCGGAGGCGCACAAGTCATTCGCGACACTGACCGATCAGATCGTGGGACACAGTCCTTCGATGGCTCGCGGAGCCCTCTATGCGAATGTGCAATCTGAGCTCTTTGCATTTGTCCGACACTATGAGGGTCGTGAACCATCAGAAATCAGTGGGGAAGATATTGATCTGCTCATGCAGCATTTCGAAGGCTGGCTTCGCGATCGGGTAAGGCCGCAACGCATCTTTGTGCCGTGCCTGCTCACTCGATTTCGGGCGCCGCGCTTTGCAATTGGTCCGATAACGTTCGAATTTATCGACAATGTAGCTACGTCCGATTTCTACCCGAAAAATCTGTCGCCTGATGACCTCGGCCGCGACGGCTTTGATCGGCTGCTTGCCTTCATGCGTGACACCAACGCAAATTGGGTTGCTCGCTTCGAAGTCGAGGGCTGCGAACAGGAGCGCGCGCATCAGGTCGGCGAACTGGCAACAGATCTCGCCATCGTAGCGTTGCAGCTGGTCGCGCCAAAACTAGATACACGTGCCATGGGCCGTGTTGACCACAGGCGGGGCCACACCTTCAAACGAAGGCTGTCGGAGGCAGACGGCATCTATGCCGCTGGCTGGTGGAATACCGAACCGGGCTTGCCCATCGGCGCCGGAATATTGGAAGAGCTCTTGAAGTCCACACAACCCGTCTTTTCGGCGGTGGGTGGCATTGTCAGGTCATTCGCCTCCGGCCGATACCGGCTGCCGAGTCTCGAGCAAGCCTGGTGTGACTCAGCTTATTGGCTCCACGAAGCTCTCGCAGAGCCTATTGACAGCATCGCTGTCGCAAAGCTCGAGACTTCGCTCGAAGTTCTACTTCGCGCGGAAAGTTCCAGAGGCAGCCAGGCGCGCCTCATGTCCGTCTTGGACGCACTATTTGGTCTGGGGCCTGATGCCCCGATCTCTCCCGGGTCTACCGTCACCACGGCGCAGTACACAAAAAAGGTCGTGGGAGATCGGTCACAGATTTTGCACGGTACTTGGTCTACACTGAACGCGAGGATGGCCGCAGAAAGGAGCGGCATGGAAGGCTTTGTGGTCGTCGTACTTCGTGAGTTTGCACTCAAAATCGATCTATATGCCAAGGAGCAGTTGCCCGAGGACGAAATCCAAGCATTTCTCTCATGGGTGAAACAGCAATCAAGCACGGCCGCTCCGAATGGTGGTGGAAAATAGGGAGGTAAGGTTCGCAGCGCCGGACCTTGTACCTGCGCCTCGAACCGCGCTAATCTTGTTTAGGTCCCTCGCGGAAACCGGCTGTCGTGTCGATCACACCGGGACGAAGCTTATTCCTGTTCTGGGTTGACCGGCTCCTGCTCGATCTCGACCACCTTCTGCCCGGGGCGCCGGTATTCGTAGGCGCCGCCCTGCCGGGCGTCGATGCTGACGGAGACCTGCGGAACCTTCCCGTCACTTGCCAGAAACTCTGCCATGCGGGCCCGGATCGATTCCGACTTTGCGTTGAGCATCAGCTCAAGCGCGACCCGCAGCGCTTGGGCTTTGACGAGCCCGCGGTTTGCCTCCACCTCGGCAACGAAGCGCCGTTGTACCTCTTCCAGGTAGTCTCGCACCGCAGGGCGTTTCATGGCCTTGTGATACCCCTGCGTGCTCATGCCGGCTTCTGCGCAAGCGTCAGCAATGGTGCGGCCTTCCGTGACGCGCAGTTCGATGGCGCGGCGGAGCTTCGTGGAGAGACGGGATTGGCGGGGCGGGACGAGGGCAAGGGGCTTGGTCATACCCGGAAGATATGCGCCAGGCGGCCGCGCTCAAATGCATCACACCGAGATTGCAACTTGCCGGGTGCCAATCACGATGCGAAGCTTGTTGGATGAGCGCGCTATTGCCCACGCCATTTCATCGGGCCTTGTTCGCGGTTTGCTGCTTGGCCTTCATCGCCGGAGCCGTCTGGCGAGCCGAAACCGTGCCAATCGGCGAGGTTCATCCTTATTGGGCGGAGACGGTCAGACTACCCGCGAGCAGCGAGTGGTTTCTTTTCCCGCAGAAAACCGACGCAACTCAAACGGCCGCCGCGCAACGCTTTGGCTGGAACTTCATGCGATATGGAGGCACCTGCCAACGAGACGTGAACCCGCTTGCCCCGACGAGCCCCGGAGGGATGCTGGAGTTCGGCCTCTTCTTTTGCAATGAGGCGAACGCGCCACCCGCAGTGTTCAATGCGATGCGCCCAGCGATCCGATCCGCTGCGCTCCGTGACTGGGAAGCCTATGCGCTCCGCATACTCGCGATTCCGGCCGTCGGGCTCGCTTTTGCGCTCGCGCTGGGTGCAACTGGGTTATCGGGGCGCTGTCTACTCATTTGGATCGCGTCCGGTCGATAAAGAAATAAAATCCGCGCGCGCCGGGGTCCACTCGCAAAAATTCGCACCCGGTTTTCCCCCTACCCCCCCCCGGCGGGTCGCTCTCTGCCGCGCGCTGCCCCCCCTGCCTCTTCTTTCAGCCGTGTGGAAACATGGGAGGGTCAGCTAAGGGACTGCGTTGTGCGCTGGGGGCGATTTCAAAGGCAGGGAGCGGCATCTCACCTGCGCTGGGCATCAGAGGGCGGCGCGGTCAACGTCGCCCTCCTGCGCTTGCTATTCGGCCATCTGCGGCGCGGCACCGGAACCGACCGGCACCAAGGGAAGGCCAAGGGCGGCGTAGGCCTCCCGGATCAGCAGCGCATCCTTTCCGTTATCGTCGGGCGCCGGCACCGCATCCATCACCACGACCACCTTTCGGAAGGCGTCCAAGCTCGACTGGACAGGAGCCGCGAGGATCTGGCCTTCGAGGTCGCGGATAGCCGCAAGCGTGCGCTCTCGCGCCGTGGTGTCAGCAAGCCCGGGCAGCCGATGGTTCACCGCCACCCACTCACCGAATAGCTGCTCGATCCGGCCCGCTACGCCGAGCAGTGCCATCGCGTCATTGGCGAGGATCGTGGATGGCAGGACTTCAACGTCTTCGCTGCCGCCCGCGATGATGCACTTCTGGGCGAGTTCTTCGAGCGAGCAAGGCCTTATGGCCGCAATCGCGTTTTCAACCTCGATGCGCTTGTCATTGATGCGCCCGAAGTCGTGGGGCGCGAAGTCGCCGACCGCCAGCTTTCGGGAAAGCTCGCGCCATTCGGCGAACAAGGTCGGGATAGGATTCTGGGTCGATACAGGCATGCTTGGTTCCTTCCGATCAAAGGGCTTGGCGCTCGCTGCGCCGAAGAAACCTGAGGAAGGCTCAAAGCCTCGGATTCGACCGAATAGAAATACCAGTGCTTACCCATCGCTTACCGAGCGACGAGCCAAGAACAGGATCAGGCAAGCAAGCTATTGATTTCACTGGCGCACCCGACACGATTCGAACGTGTGGCCTCTGCCTTCGGAGGGCAGCGCTCTATCCAGCTGAGCTACGGGTGCCTGCGCTAGGCTATAGCGGGCGCGGGCGCGCTCTGCAACGGGCAATCGCATCGGCCGGACGCCCCTTTTCGCCTGTGCGGGCCGGGGCTTGGCCGGGCCTTCGCCTCAGGCGAAAAGCGCGTGGCACAGCTCTAGCGCCTCGACCAGCGCATCGACCTCTTCCACCGTGTTATAAAGCCCGAAAGAGGCGCGGCAGGTCGCGTTGACTCCCAGATGCTCCATCAGCGGCTGCGCGCAATGGTGCCCTGCCCGGACCGCCACACCCTTCTTGTCCAGCACGGTCGAGATGTCGTGCGCATGGGCGGGGCCTTCGAGCGTGAAGGAGAAGATCGCCCCCTTGTCCGCCGAATTGCCCTGCACTTGCAACCAGTTGAGACCCGCGAGCCGCGCGCGGGCATAGTCGCGCAAGGTCCGTTCATGCGCCGCGACATTCTCCATGCCGAGACCCATCAGATAGTCCAGCGCGACGCCCAGCCCGATCTGGTTCACGATGCCCGGCGTGCCGGCCTCGAACTTCATCGGGGGGTCGTTGTAGCTGACGGCCTCGCGCGTGACCTCGCGGATCATGTCGCCGCCGCCCAGGAAGGGGCGCATCTCGGCCTGCCGTTCGCGGCGGATCCAGATCGCGCCCGAGCCGTTCGGCCCGTAAAGCTTGTGCCCCGTGATGACGTAGAAGTCGCAGCCGATCGCCTGCACGTTCACCGGCCCGTGCACCGCGCCCTGGCTGCCATCGACCAGCACCGGCACGCCCTTTGCGCGCGCAGCCGCGCAGATCGCGGCGACGTCCACCTTGGTGCCCAGCACGTTCGACATGTGGGTGATCGCGACCAGCTTCGTCTTCGGCCCGATTGCGTCGATCACCGCCTGCGGGTCCAGATCGCCGTTGGCGTCCACATCGACCCATTTCAGCACAACGCCCTGCCGCTCGCGCAGGAAATGCCAGGGCACGATGTTGGCGTGATGCTCCATGATGGACAGCACCACCTCATCGCCCGGCTGAAAACGCGGCGCGGCCCAGCCGTAGGAGACGAGGTTGATCCCCTCGGTCGCGCCCGAGGTAAAGACGATCTCATCCTCGCTCGCCGCGTTGAGGAAGCGGGCGATGATGCCGCGCACGGCCTCATACCGCTCGGTCGCGTGGTTCGACAGATAATGCAGGCCGCGGTGCACATTGGCGTATTCCATCGAATAGGCCTGCGTGATCGCATCGATCACCACCTGCGGCTTTTGCGCCGAGGCGCCGTTGTCGAGATAGACCAGCGGCTTGCCGTTCACCTCGCGCGCGAGAATGGGAAAATCGCGGCGCACCGCGGAGACGTCATACATCAGGCCACTCCGGGAACAAAGACGCCAAAGGCCATCAGAAGGAAGCTCAGGCTGAAGACCAACACCAGCGCCCCCGCGATGATGCCAAGGAACACCAGCCAGGCGTTTGTAAAGCCATGCAGTTCAAGCGTGAATTGCGTCAGAAGCCAGAGCATCATCACGATCGACGCAAGCCCGAGCGCGTTGCCAAGCCCCGGCAGCAGGAAATAGGCCACCGTCTGCGCGAGGCCGAAGCCCAGCATGATGACCTGCATCCAGATTACCAGCGCCATGGCGCCCGCAAGATCGCCCCTGCCGCCGAACATCCGCCCGATGCCGTAAAGCGCGAG
This sequence comes from Paracoccaceae bacterium, assembly GCA_028875855.1. Lineage (GTDB taxonomy): Bacteria > Pseudomonadota > Alphaproteobacteria > Rhodobacterales > Rhodobacteraceae > Solirhodobacter. The sequence continues at coordinate 40,047 of JAGWVA010000027.1, read as the reverse complement.
AGACGTCACCACGAGCGAGGCGAACTGCATCCCGGCCAGCGCGATCGGATCGGGCACCGCCGTGCCCAGCAGGAAGGTCGCCCCCCCGCCCGCGGCCAGTTCCGCAAACATCAGCAGGTCGGTCAGGATCGAGACCAGCAGAAGCGCCTGCCTAAGCACCTTCATGGGCAGTCCCATCCGCAGGATGGCGCGCGCGGCGAGGCGGGGATTGAACACCGATTCCCGCGCCAGCCCCAACCAGTCGGTCTGCGGCATCATGACAGCCCCTTTTCGACAACCCGAACCGCGTTGATCCATAACCAGAGGAAGGCGGCAAGCACCACCCCCTCCATCACGGACAAGAGCGGCCCCGGCCCCGTCAGTCCTGCGATCAGGCCTTGCACCAGCATCAGCGGACTGACCGCCAGCAGCGACCAGAACAGCGCGAGCCGCGCGCCGAACCAGCTTCCCTTGCCGCCAAGCACCCGCGCCACGATCCGCACCAGCGCCGCAACGCCGTAGGCGATCAGCGGCATCAGGAACATCAGCCCCATCAGCGCCCCCCCGATCCGCGCATCGACCGGAATCGACGGGTCAAGCCGCGCGGCCCGGATCAGGCCCGGCCACTGGCCCACGAAGATCAGGCCCAGGGCCCCCATCAGCGTGGCCAGCGCCCGATCCTCGCGCGGGCCCTGCGCGAGCTTGCGCGCCATGACCCGCCCGGGCGCGCGGTAGCTTTCAAGGATGTCCGTGCTGACCGACATCACCCCATCCTGCGGGCAAGCCAGGCGTCCAGACGGCCGCGCACGTCTTCGGCGATCGCTGCGTCCTCGATCTCCTCGATCGCCTCGGCAAGGAAGGCCTGCACCAGCAGCGCCTGCGCCGTCTTCTCCGGCACCCCGCGCGAACGCAGGTAGAACAGCGCCGTCTCGTCGATCGCGCCCGAAGTCGAGCCGTGCGAGCATTTCACGTCGTCGGCATAGATCTCGAGTTCCGGCTTGGCGAGGAATTGGCTGTCGTCGTCAAGCAGAAGCGACTGGCTGATCTGGTAGCCATCCGTCTTCTGGGCGCCGGGCTTCACCAGGATCTTGCCCTGAAAGACGCCGACCGCGCCGCCCTTGAGCACCTTCTTGAAGACCTGCCGGCTTTCGCAGCGTTCGGCGTCGTGGGTGATGAAGACGGTATCGTCGTGGTGAAACCCGCCATCGCCCATCGCAGCCCCGGCGATATGGGCCTGGGCGTCGTCGCCCGTCAGCTCCACCACCGCTTCGTTGCGGGTCAGCACGCCGTTCGCGGTCAGCGTGAACGTCTTGAACCGGCTTTCCGCGCCGAGGCGGGCGAAGATATGCGTGGCCACCCGGCGGTCGTGGTCACGGCCCTGCGTGCGGATGTGGTGGAAGGCAGCGCCATCGGCCACCTCGACCTCCATCACCGTGTTGAAGCGCGCAGCCCCGGGCCCGGATTCCAGAATCGTCATCTCCGCCCCCGCATCCAGCTTGATGCAGTGGTGAAGGTTCGCGTCGGAAGTTTCTGATCTGTGGCGATAAACAAGGCTCACCGGTTTCGTGGCCCGGCCCGTCGCATGGATCAGCACCCCATCCGTCGCAAGGGCCGAATTCAGCGCCGCCAGCGGGCGCGCCACCGGCGTCTGCCCGCGCGTTTCCAGCACGCCGTAAAGATCGCGTGCCCAGTGCAGATCGCGCGCGCCCGCCTCTGCAAGCCGCGTGATCTCCACCCCCGCCGCGGCCGGATCGTCCGAGGCATCGGCATCGAAAACGCCGTCGGTAAAGACCAGCGTGACGCGGTCGATCGCGTCAAAGGCCGGCGCCTCGGACGGATCGTCGAACGCCGCGGCAGAGGTCACCGCCGCGTCCGTCAACGAGGTGGGATTGGTGTATTTCCAGTATTCGTCGCGTCGCCCCGGCAGGCCCATCGCCAGAAGCCGCGCCTGGGCCGCCTTGCGCGCGGCGGCCAGCCAGGCCCCGCTTTCGGGCAGCGCCAGCGTCGCCAGACGCTCGCCGCCCGCCTTCACCGCCGTCTGCGCCATCAGACCGCCTCCGCGAGGATGTCCGCGTAGCCGTTCTTCTCGACCTCCAGCGCCAGTTCCGGCCCGCCCGTGCGGATGATCCGGCCATTGGCCATGATATGAACGACATCAGGTACGATATGGTCCAGAAGCCGCTGATAATGCGTGATAACAAGGAACGACCGGCCCTCGGACCGCAGCGCGTTCACGCCATCGGACACAAGCTTCATCGCATCGACGTCAAGGCCCGAGTCGGTCTCGTCGAGGATGCACATCTTGGGTTCCAGCATCGCCATCTGCAGGATCTCGTTGCGCTTCTTCTCGCCGCCCGAGAAGCCGACGTTGACCGGACGCTTCAGCATCTCGGCGTCGATCTTCAGCGTCTTGGCCTTTTCGCGCACCACCTTCAGGAACTCGGCCGAGGACATCTCCTCCTCGCCGCGGGCCTTGCGCTGCGCGTTCACCGCGGTGCGCAGGAAGGTCATGTTGCCGACGCCGGGAATCTCGACCGGGTATTGGAACGCAAGGAACAGCCCCGCCGCCGCGCGCTCTTCCGGCTCCAGCGCCAGGAGGTCCTGACCGTCGAGCGTGGCCGAGCCCTCCGTCACCTCGTAGCCCTCGCGGCCGGACAGCACATAGGACAGCGTGGACTTGCCCGAGCCGTTCGGCCCCATGATCGCATGCACCTTGCCGGCCTCGACCGTCAGGTTCACGCCCTTGAGGATCGCCTTGTCCTCTTCCTCAAGTTTCACGTGCAGGTTCTTGATCTCAAGCATCTTATCCTCGTCTCCTCACGCCGGTCGCGTGAAATGGGGAATGATCCAGCCCAGCTTGTCCGCGGGCACGGGTTGCGGCACCAGATCGAACAGCGCCATGCGTCCGACAAGGGCCGTGGGGCGGATGAACTCCTCCACCCCGTGATAGTGTTTGCGTCCGGCGTAATCGTCGAACAGCACGGTAACGGGCCGGGTGATCCGGAACGCCGTCGCCAGAAGGCAGGCCACGCGAAAGCGGCCGTCGATCAGCACCACATCCGGGTGCCGGAAGTCCTTGCGATCCCAGACCGACAGCGCATAGCCGGGCCAGCGGCGCAGCGCCGACTGATCGGCAGGGTGGCCCCAGTCCTTCGTCGGACCGATGTCGGCATGGTGCAGCACGACCTCGCCAGCCGGCGGATTGGCGGCAAACCACGCCTGCATCCGCGCGACCCAATCGGCATCGCTTTCAACGGTGATGACCGTCTTTCCCGGCCGCTCCGCCGCCAGAACGGTCGATCCGCCCGCGCCGTATTCCAGCACGCAACCGGCCTCGGCATAGGCCGCCGCCAGCGCCGCAGCCTCGGCCGCGGGCATGGTCAGCCCGGGCCGTTCGACGGCTGTCAGACCTGCGGCGGCTGCCTCGGTCACCCCACCGACCCTTCCAGGCTGATCGCGACAAGGCTTTGGGCCTCCATCGCAAATTCCATCGGCAGGGCCTGCAGCACCTCCTTGCAGAAGCCGTTCACGACCAGCGCCACGGCCTCTTCCTCGTCCATCCCGCGACTGCGGCAGTAGAACAGCTGATCCTCGTCCACCTTCGAGGTCGTCGCCTCGTGCTCGCAGCGAGACGAGTTGTTCTTCACTTCGATATAGGGGACCGTATGCGCCCCGCACTTGTCGCCGATCAGCAGACTGTCGCACTGGGTGTAGTTGCGGCTGCCCTTCGCCTTCGGGTGAATCGACACCAGACCGCGATAGGTATTCTGCGCGCGCCCGGCGGAAATCCCTTTGGAAACAATGCGCGAGCGGGTGTTCTTGCCAAGATGCACCATCTTCGTGCCGGTGTCGGCCTGCTGGGCATTGTTGGCGATCGCGATGGAATAGAACTCGCCCTGGCTGTCGTCGCCGCGCAGGATGCAGGAGGGATATTTCCACGTGATGGCCGAGCCGGTCTCCACCTGCGTCCACATCACCTTGGCGCGCGCCTCACGGCAGTCGGCACGCTTGGTGACGAAGTTGTAGATGCCGCCACGGCCCATCTCGTCGCCGGGATACCAGTTCTGCACGGTGGAATACTTCACCTCGGCATCCTCGAGGATGACGATCTCCACCACCGCCGCATGAAGCTGCGCCACATCGCGCTTGGGCGCCGTGCAGCCTTCGAGGTAGCTCACATAGCTGCCCTTGTCGGCGATGATCAGCGTGCGCTCGAACTGGCCGGTGTTCTCGGCGTTGATGCGGAAATAGGTCGAAAGCTCCATCGGGCAGCGCACCCCCGGCGGGATGTAGACGAAGCTGCCATCCGAGAAGACGGCCGAGTTCAGCGTGGCAAAGAAGTTGTCCGAGGCGGGAACGACCGAGCCCAGATACTTGCGCACCAGCTCGGGGTGCTCCTTGATCGCCTCCGAGATCGACATGAAGATCACGCCGGCCTTCTTCAGCTCTTCCTTGAAGGTCGTGCCGACCGAGACGGAGTCGAAGACCGCGTCCACCGCGACCTTGCGCCCCTCTGCCGGGGTCTGCTCCGCCCCCTCGACACCCGCCAGAATCATCTGCTCCTTCAACGGGATGCCAAGCTTTTCGTAAGTGGCCAGAAGCTTCGGATCGACCTCGTCGAGGCTCTTGGGCTTCGTCCCCATGCTCTTGGGCTTGGCGTAGTAGAACTGGTCCTGATAGTCGATCTCGGGGTAGTTGAGCATCGCCCAGCGGGGTTCCTTCATCTCCAGCCAGCGGCGATAGGCCGCCAGCCGCCAGTCGGTCATCCACGCGGGCTCGCCGTTTTTCTCGCTGATCAGCCGGACGATATCCTCGTTCAGCCCCTTCGGCGCGTATTCGGTCTCGATCTCGGTTTCCCAGCCGTATTTGTAGCTGCCCGACATCGCCTTCACGGTCTCGATCGTCTCGCGATCGACGCCCTCGCGCAGGTCGTCTTCAGCCTTCGCCTTGTCCAGAGCCGCCATGCAACACCCGTTCCTTCGTATTCCCAGAGGCTTGCGCCCCGATCCTCATGCGCCCTTCGCGCGTCGGCGCAGCGCTTGCCGCTGCCAGCCTTCCGCAAAGCGCAACACATCGTCGCGTCCCACGCCCGGCCCGATCGAGATGCGCAGCGCAGACATTGCCGCCTCCTCGTCGTAGCCCATGGCGCGCAGCACCCGGCTTGGCCGAACCTTGCCCGACGAACAGGCCGAGCCCGCAGAAACCGCGAAGCCCGCCAGATCCATCTGCATCACCTGTGTCTCGCCCTTCCAGCCCGAGGCGATCATGCAGGTCGTGTTCGGCAGCCGCGCGCCACCTTTCCCGACAATAATAGTCTGGTTTTCAGCCAAGGCCAATGCCTCTTCTAGAATATTTCTAATTTCGGCAACTTCGTCCCAGACCCCCTGCGCAAGGTCCCGCGCCGCCGCTTCGGCCGCGGCCCCTAAGCCCGCAATGCCGATCAGGTTCTCGGTGCCGGCGCGCCGCCCCATCTCCTGCCCGCCGCCCCTGAGCTGCGCCGCCACGTCCAGCCCCCGCCGGATCACCAGCGCACCGATGCCCTTCGGCCCGCCCAGCTTGTGGGCCGAGACAAAGCCCATGTCGCAGCCCAGCCAGTTGAACGCCACCGGCAGCTTGCCAAACCCCTGCGTGAGGTCGCTGACCGCCAGCCCCGCGGGCAGGTCCTGCACCACGCCGGTCTCGGGATTGGCCAGTTGCAGGGCGCTTTGCCCCGGATCCGCGACCGTCACGCGCCCTGCCGGATCGACCGGCAGCGCCACATCGCACCAGGCCGCGACCGCATCATGCTCCACCCCGGCGCAGGCCAGACCCCGCCCCGCCAGCGCCAGCGCCGCCGCCTCGGTCGAACCGGAGGTGAAGACCACATCCGCTCCCTCCGCGCCGAGCGCGGCGGCCACCTGCGCCCGCGCCCGCTCCATCAGCGCCTTGGCCGCGCGCCCCTCCGCATGGACCGACGACGGGTTTCCCACGACATCCATCGCCGCGACCATGGCCGCGCGCGCCTCCGCCCGAAGCGGAGTCGTCGCGTTCCAGTCCAGATACAGCCGCTCGCCCACGCCGCGCCCTTCTTCCTCGTTCTCTTTGGCCCAAATATCCCGGGGTGTGGGGCAGAGCCCCACGCCGCCCTCAGTCCTCGTCCACCACCCGGAACAGGGCCGGGACCGCCGGACAGGGGCGCAATTCGTTGGCGATCACGTCTGACAGCCGCGTCTGGTGCAAAAAGACATAGACGTTCGCGCTCAGGCTCTCCCACAACCGGTTCGTAAGCGACTGCGCCCGCGATCCCGACGACCCGCCCGAGGCGCCTGCGCCCTGATGCATGGCGCTGACGGTCTCGTCCACCGCCTCCAGGATCTCGCTCACGCGGATCGCATCGGCCGACCGCGCAAGCTTGTAGCCGCCCCCCGGCCCGCGCACGGATTCCACCAGGTTCGCCCGGCGCAGCTTGACGAAAAGCTGCTCCAGATAGGCCAGCGAGATATCCTGCCGCTTGGCGATCTCGGCCAGCGTCACGCGGTCCTCGGCGCCGGCAAGCGCCAGATCGGCGAGAGCGACCATCGCATAGCGCCCCTTGGTGGACAGTTTCATGGGAATCCCCGCCAAATGGATTGACGCCGGACAGAAGGTTCCTTACCTCCTACCCGTCCCGGCTCGTCCGGAATTGGAACTGTTCTAGGATGTCCGACGAAATCCGTCAAGAATGGCGGCGCCGGCACCGCTGAGGAAAGCAGGCACCGATGCCCGAAGTGATTTTTCCTGGCCCGGAAGGCCGGCTTGAAGGTCGTTACCATCCCCAGAAGGAAAAAGACGCTCCCATCGCCATCATCCTTCATCCGCACCCGCAGTTCGGGGGCACGATGAACAACAAGGTGGTCTATAACCTCCACTACGCCTTCTACAACCTTGGCTTCACCGTGCTGCGGTTCAACTTCCGCGGCGTGGGGCGCAGCCAGGGCGAATACGATCAGGGCATCGGCGAGCTGTCGGACGCGGCCTCCGCGCTCGATTACCTCCAGTCGATGAACCAGAACGCCAAGCACTGCTGGGTCGCGGGCTTTTCCTTCGGCGCCTGGATCGGGATGCAGCTTCTGATGCGGCGGCCCGAGATCACCGGCTTCATCTCGGTCGCGCCGCCCGCGAACATGTATGACTTCTCGTTCCTTGCGCCCTGCCCGGCCTCCGGTCTCATCATCAACGGGACTGCCGACCGCGTCGCGCCGCCCAAGGACACCCAGTCGCTGGTCAACAAGCTGCACGAGCAGAAGGGCATCACCATCACCCACCAGGAGGTAGAGGGCGCGGGCCACTTCTTCGAAGACGATCACATGGACACGCTCATCACCAGCGTCTCGTCCTATGTGAAGCGCCGGCTTGGCGAAACGTCGCGCTGAGGCTGCCATGAGCTTGATCGACGACCTCGCCGAAGGCCTCGCCCGGGACACGCTTGCGGCGATGGACGAGATCGGCGACGACCGATACTACGAAAAGGTCTCTCGCGTGATCGGGGAGCTGTCCCCGACCCTGCAGGAGGCCTTCATGACCGCGATGCGGCTGCGGCTGGCCGAACGGCGCGGGCGCGAATTCCTTGGCCGCACGCTGGCCTCGCACCGCTCGGAGACCGGCGGGGAGCCATGACGGCGTCCCCGGGTCCAGAGCGCCTGGCGCGTCAATTCGCCTTCCTGCAAGAGGCTGACCGGCTCAAGGGCATCCTGCGCGCGACCCCGGTGCTGGAAGGGGCGCGGCCCGAGAATTCGGGCGAGCATTCGTGGCACCTGACGCTTTACGCGCTGGTGCTGGCCGATCAGGCCGGGCCGGAGGTGCGGATCGACCGGGTGATCCGGATGCTGATCCTGCACGATCTGGTCGAGATCGACGCCGGCGACACGCCGATCCACATCGCGCATGACCCGGCCGAACAGGCCGCGCGGGAACAGGCCGCGGCGGATCGGCTCTTCGGTCTTCTGCCCGACGATCTGGGGGCCGATCTGCGCGCGATCTGGGAAGAGTTCGAGGCCGCCGAAAGCCCGGATGCGATCTTTGCCAAGTCGATCGACCGGGTGCAGCCGGTCTTGCAGAACATCGCATCGGGCGGCGGATCGTGGGTGGACTACAACGTCACCTTCGACCAGCTGGAGTCCCGCGTCGGCGCAAAGGTCGCCCGTGGCGCGCCCGGCCTCTGGCCCTTCGTGCGCGACAAGGCAAAGGCGTTTTTCGACGCCTTCTGAACGACACGGTATACAACCGCATACCGTCTTTCCAAGCGCCCACTTTTCGGCTATCACGCGCCCAGCGAATCCCAGCCGAGAGGACCGGACATGACCAAGATCAAGGTGGCAAACCCCGTTGTCGAGATGGACGGCGACGAGATGACCCGCATCATCTGGGACTTCATCAAGAAGAAGCTGATCCTGCCCTACCTCGACCTCGACCTGCTGTATTACGATCTCGGCATCGAAGAGCGTGACCGCACGGACGACCAGATCACCATCGATGCGGCCAACAAGACCAAAGAGGTCGGCGTGGCTGTCAAATGCGCCACGATCACCCCGGACGAGGCGCGGGTCGAGGAATTCGGCCTCAAGCAGATGTGGAAATCCCCCAACGGGACGATCCGCAACATCCTTGGCGGCGTGATCTTCCGCCAGCCGATCATCTGCCGCAACGTGCCGCGCCTCGTGCCGGGCTGGACGAAGCCGATCGTCGTCGGCCGTCACGCCTTTGGCGACCAATACCGCGCGACCGACTTCCGCTTCCCCGGCAAGGGCAAGCTCACGCTGAAATTCGTGGGCGAAGACGGCCAGGTGATCGAACGCGAAGTGTTCCAGTCGCCGGGCTCGGGCGTGGTGATGGGGATGTATAACCTCGACCAGTCGATCATCGACTTTGCCCGCGCCTCGATGAACTACGCGTTGGGCCTTGGCTGGCCGCTCTATCTCTCGACCAAGAACACCATCCTCAAGGCCTATGACGGCCGCTTCAAGGACCTGTTCCAGCAAGTCTTCGACGAGGAATTCGCCGACAAGTTCAAGGCCGCCGGCATCACCTACGAACACCGCCTGATCGACGACATGGTGGCGTCCGCGCTGAAATGGTCGGGCGGCTATGTCTGGGCCTGCAAGAACTACGACGGCGACGTGCAGTCCGATACCGTCGCGCAGGGCTTCGGCTCGCTTGGACTGATGACGAGCGTTCTGATGACGCCCGACGGGAAGACGGTCGAGGCCGAGGCCGCCCACGGCACCGTGACGCGCCACTACCGCCAGCATCAGGCGGGCAAGGAGACCTCGACCAACTCCATCGCCTCGATCTACGCCTGGACCGGCGGCCTGAAGCATCGCGCCAAGCTCGACAACAACGCGCAACTGCTGCGCTTTGCCGAGACGCTGGAAAAGGTCACCGTGCAATGCGTCGAGGATGGCTTCATGACGAAGGACCTCGCGCTGCTCGTCGGGCCCGACCAGAAGTGGCTGACCACGATGGGCTACCTGGAAAAAGTGGACGAATACCTCAACAAGGCGCTCGTCGGCTGATCCACCGGCTGATCGGACTGAACATCACCGCCGTCCCTCGGGGCGGCGGTTTTCGTTTGCCCCCCCCCTGACTTCGGGGCGTGGCTCCGGCGGAAGCGTCACCGCCCGAGGATCTTGATCCCGCGCGTCAGCCCCTCGAGCGTCAGCGGCACCATGGCGCCCGCGAAGATGCGCTGGATCAGCCCGATCGACTGCGTCAGCGGCCAGTAGCGTTCCGGCACCGGGTTGATCCAGAGGCTGTCGGGCCACTGATCGCGCACACGCGTCAGCCAGACGGCCCCGGCCTCGGCGTTCCAATGTTCGTTCGCCCCGCCGGGATGGGTGATCTCGTAGGGCGACATGCTGGCATCGCCCACAAAGATGCATTTCGTCGCCGGACCGAAGGTATGCAGCAGGTCCTGCGTCGGCACCTGCTCGTCCCAGCGGCGGCGGTTGTCGCGCCAGACGCCGTCATAGAGGCAGTTGTGAAAGTAGAAAACGTCAAGATTGCGAAACTCGGACCGGGCGGCGCTAAACAGCTCCTCCACCAGCCGGACATGGGGGTCCATGCTGCCGCCAACGTCGAGGAAGAGCAGCACCCGCACCGCATTCTGCCGCTCGGGGCGCGTGCGGACGTCCAGCCAGCCCTGCTCGGCCGTCGCCCGCACCGTGCCGTCTAGGTCAAGCTCCTCGACCGCCCCCTCGCGCGCCCAGCGACGCAGGCGGCGCAGCGCCACGCGGATCGTGCGGGTGCCGATCTCGACCGTGTCGTCATAGTCGCGGAACTCGCGCCGGTCCCAGACCTTCACCGCGCGCCCCTCGCGGCCCTTGTCCTGCCCGATCCGCACGCCTTCGGGATTGTAGCCATAGGCGCCGAAGGGCGAGGTTCCGGCCGTGCCCACCCATTTCGACCCGCCCTGATGGCGGCCCTGCTGTTCGGCCAACCGCTGACGCAGGGTCTCCATCAGCTTCTCGAACCCGCCAAGCGCCGCGATCTCGGCCCGTTCCTCGGGGGTCAGGTGACGCTCCAGCCGCTTTTCCAGCCAGTCGGGCGGCAGGTCCAGCGCTTCCACGAGCGCCGCCACCGGGATGGTCTCGAGCCCCCGGAACGCCTCGGCAAAGGCGCGGTCGAAGCGGTCGATGTGACGTTCGTCCTTCACCATCGTCAGGCGCGCGAGATGGTAGAACGCCTCGACGTCATAGGTTGCAAGATCGGCCTTCAACCCTTCGAGAAAGCTCAGATATTCGCGCAAGGAGACAGGCACCCCCGCGCGTCTGAGACTGTCGTGGAAGGGCAGGAACATCGCCGTCAGAGCATCCGTTCGAGCACGATCGTCAGGATCATTCCCAGCACACCGAACAGGATGAGATAGACGCCCGCATATTGCGCGATGTCGAGACGGTTGCCCTTGCGCCGCCAGGCGCGCCAGCCGCCGATCAGCGCCCCGAGCAGCATGGCAATATAGACGATCATGGTCGCTGTCCTCTGGAAATCCGGTCAGGGCATGGCTTAGCGCGGCGGCGCCGGCCTGTCGAGGCGCCCCGTCGCCGCTCAGCGCCGGACATATTTGACAAAGGGCGTCAGCGTGCCGATGCGGTCGTAAAGCTGGCGCGCGGTGGTGTTGAACTCCTGCGTGAGCCAATAGACCGACGGCGCGCCCGCAGCGTCGGCCGCGGCATAGACGGCCTCGATCAGGGCCCGGCCGACACCCCTGCCCCGAACCTCAGGGTCGGCATACAAGTCTTGAAGATAACACACATTTTCGATCTTCCACCCATGCCGGTGAAAGAGAAAGTGCACAAGCCCCGCCGGACGCCCGTCCACCTCGGCGATAAGCCCGTGGAACTCATGCGGATCGTCCGACAGCAGCCGCCTGAATGTCGTCCCGTAAACCTCGGGCGACACGCTGCTTTCGTAGAATTCCAGATAGCCGGTCCAAAGCCTGCGCCACGCGGCCTCGTCGCTGGCCGCCAGTGGCCGGATCACGACGCCCGTCACCTTTGCCCCCGCGCCATGAAGGCCAGCCGCTCGAACAGGTGCACGTCCTGCTCGTTCTTCAATAGCGCGCCGTGCAGCTTCGGCAGCAGGTGTTTGCCATCGGACTTCAGATCCTCCGGCGTCAGATCCTCGGCCAGGATCAGCTTGAGCCAGTCCAGCACCTCGGAGGTGGAGGGCTTCTTCTTCAGCCCCGGCGTCTCGCGGATCTCGAAAAAGCGCGTCAGCGCCGTGGTCAGCAGCGCATCCTTGATGCCGGGATGATGCACCGCGACGATGCGCCTCAGCGTCTCGGGATCGGGAAAACGGATGTAGTGGAAGAAGCACCGGCGCAGGAAGGCGTCGGGCAGATCCTTTTCGTTGTTCGAGGTGATGATGACGATCGGGCGCTGGCGCGCGCGGATCGTCTCGCCGGTCTCGTAAACGAAGAACTCCATCCGGTCGAGTTCCTGCAATAGGTCGTTGGGAAACTCGATATCGGCCTTGTCGATCTCGTCGATCAGCAGCACGACCTTGGTTTCGGCCTCGAAGGCCTGCCAGAGCTTGCCCTTGCGGATGTAGTTCTTCACGTCATGCACGCGCGCCTCGCCCAGCTGGCTGTCGCGCAGCCGGCTTACCGCGTCGTATTCGTAAAGCCCCTGCTGCGCGCGCGTGGTGGATTTCACGCTCCACTCGATCAGCGGCAGATCGAGACTCGCCGCCACCTGCCGCGCCAGTTCCGTCTTTCCGGTCCCCGGCTCCCCCTTGACCAGAAGCGGGCGTTCCAGAGTCACCGCCGCGTTGACGGCAAGCGTCAGATCGTCGGTGGCAACATAATCCTGCGTAGAGGTGAATTTCATGATGTTTCGTCAACAGTCCGGACCGGGTCGGACCTTAGCACGCCACGAAATCGCCGCAAGGCGCCCGGACCCTAGTGACAACACCTTGCGGTTGGGTTAATGGAGCGCCCAAGAGGTGCCGGATGCCAGACGACCCGATCCGCGGCCAAGCCGGCCAAAGCAAGGAAGCCGAGATGAAAGCCGAAATCTTTCTTCCCGAAGACTACAGCCCGGCGGAAGACGAGCCCTTCATGAACGAGCGGCAGCTGGAATATTTCCGCCGCAAGCTCATCAACTGGAAGGCCGAGCTGCTCAGCGTCAGCCGCGACACGATCGAGGGATTGCAGGACAGCGCAAGGTCCGTGCCCGACATCGCCGACCGCGCGAGCGAGGAAACCGACCGCGCGCTGGAACTGCGCACGCGCGACCGGCAGCGCAAGCTCGTCTCGAAGATCGACGCGGCGCTGCGGCGGATCGAGAACGGCGAATACGGCTATTGCGAAGTGACCGGCGAGCCGATCAGCCTCAAGCGTCTGGACGCCCGCCCGATCGCCACGATGACGCTGGAAGCGCAGGAAAAACACGAGCGTCGCGAGCGTGTGCACCGCGACGACTGACGACAGGCCGGGCCACGCGCCCCGGTGACAAGACGACGCCGGGGCCCGCGCTCCGGCGTTTTCGTTTGGGCGGGTCCCGTCGGGTCGGGCCGGTCTGGGGAAGGCTTGGGGGCATCATGTCGCTGATCGGACAAAGGGTAACCGTCGTCGGCGGGGGGATCGGCGGCATGGCGGCCGCGCTGGCCATGGCGATGCGCGGGGCGCAGGTGACGATCCTCGAACAGGCCGAGGCGATCACCGAGGTGGGCGCGGGCCTTCAGATCAGCCCCAACGGCGCGGCCGTCCTGCGCGCCCTCGGCCTTGGCCATGCGCTGGACGAGGCAGGCACCCGGGCACGCGCGGTGGAACTGATCGACGGGATCGGCGGCCGGCCCGTGCTTCGGCTGGACCTCGCCCGGCTCAAGCCCGATGCGCCCTATGTCTTCCTGCACCGCGCCGATCTGATCGAGATGCTGGCCCGGGCCGCGCGCGAGGCGGGCGTGCATCTGCGGCTTTTGCAGAAGATCGACGAGGTGCGCCTTGGCGACGACCGTCCGCCGCAGCTTGTCACCGCACAGGGCGCCGAGATCGAGGCCCCGCTGCTGATCGGCGCGGACGGGCTGCATTCGAAGGTGCGGCAGGCGCTCAACGGCAAGGTCGCGCCCTTCTTCACCCATCAGGTCGCCTGGCGCGCGCTTGTTCCCTGCACCCGCGACGCGGACCCGGTGGCGCAGGTCTTCATGGGGCCGGGCCGCCATATCGTCAGCTACCCTCTGCGGGGCGGGCGTCTGCGCAACATCGTGGCCGTCGAAGAACGCCACCGCTGGGCCGAGGAAAGCTGGTCCGCGACCGACGATCCGCTGGCGCTGCAGACCGCCTTCGAGGATTTCGTCCAGCCCGTCAGGGGCTGGCTGGACAGCGTCGAGCAGGTCAACCTCTGGGGCCTCTTCCGCCATCCCGTCGCCGAACGCTGGCACGGGCACGGCGCGGCGATCCTTGGGGATGCGGCACATCCGACGCTGCCCTTCCTTGCGCAGGGCGCCAACATGGCGCTCGAGGATGCCTGGGTGCTGGCGGCGATGCTGGACAATCACGCCGAGCCATCCGAGGCGCTTGCCGCCTATCAGGCCGCCCGGCGCGACCGGACGGTGCGGATCGTGGCGGCCGCCAATGCCAATGCGCGCAACTACCACCTGCGGGGCGCGAAGAAGCTCATCGGGCATCTGGGGCTGAGGATCGGCGGGGCGGTGGCGCCGACCCTGGCCCTGTCGCGCTTCGACTGGCTTTACGATTTCGACGTGACCGCCGAGGCGCAGGGCAGCTGAGGCCGCCCCCCCTGCCGGGCGGTCAGAACACCGGCATCTCGGTCGTTTCCTTGATCTCTTCCATCACGAAGCTGGCCGAGACATCGCCGAAATCCACCCGCGCCACCAGCGCCCGGTAAAGCGCATCGTAATCCTTCACATCGGCCACGCGGGCATGGATCAGGTAGTCCAGATCGCCCGTCATCCGGTAGGCGCCAAGGATCTGCGGCAAGTCCCGCACCGCGACCGCGAATTTCTCGAGCCATTCCGGCGTATGCCGATCCGTGCGCACAAGCATGAAGACGCTCAGCCCAAGGCCGATCTGTTCGGGGTCGAGCAGGGCGACGCGGGCGCGGATCACGCCCGCCGCCTCCAGCGCCTTGATGCGCCGCCAGACCGCGTTGCGCGACAGGCCGACCCGCATTCCCAGCGTTTCCAGCGCGACATCCGCCTCGCGTTGAAGGATGGTCAGAATCTTGCGATCGAAGGTATCCATTTGCATCATCCTGCGCCCAAACTTGGGAAAATGTCCACAAAAATGCCCGTCATGCACAAAAGATTGCGAACACTTCCCCGGCCGAACCGGATATCCTGTTCAGACCAGCTCCACCCCGGACGAATGCTCATTACGGGATGTTACGATGATCGGCAAACTCTTCCTAGACCACCCGCGCTCGGTGAACGAGACTTACCTCGAACATGCCGCCTTTGCCGCGCGATTTTCCGCCGCACTGTTCCTTGCCGCAGGCGCCGCACTGGTTCATGCCGTGCTGCCCTTCGCCTTCGAGCGCACCGCCAGCCGCACCGTCGCCCGCCTTTACGCCCGGACGCACAACAGGGGCCGGTAATGTGCCGTTGGGCCGCCTATACGGGAACCCCGATCTTCCTTGAGGAGATCGTCAGCCGCCCCGACCATTCCCTGATCCACCAGAGCCATTGCGCCACCGAATGCAAATCCGCGATCAACGCGGATGGCTTCGGGCTTGCATGGTATGGCGAGCGCGAAGAGCCCGGCCTTTACCGCGACGTCTATCCGGCCTGGTCCGATCCGAACCTCAAAAGCCTGACGGCACAGGTGAAATCGCACCTGTTCCTCGCCCATGTGCGCGCCTCGACCGGCACGGCCACCAGCCGCAACAACTGCCACCCCTTCGCGGTGGGCCGCTGGTCCTTCATGCACAACGGCCAGATCGGCGGCTACGACCGCATCCGCCGCGATGCCGAGATGATGATCCCCGAGGGGCTCTATCCCCACCGCAAGGGCGCGACCGACAGCGA
The DNA here is from genome assembly GCA_028875855.1 of Paracoccaceae bacterium. Classification (GTDB taxonomy): domain Bacteria; phylum Pseudomonadota; class Alphaproteobacteria; order Rhodobacterales; family Rhodobacteraceae; genus Solirhodobacter. The sequence continues at coordinate 24,567 of JAGWVA010000027.1, read as the reverse complement.
GGCGCTGTTCCTGATCGCGCTGGACGAGGGGCTGGACGACGACCCGCAGGGCGCGCTGGAACGCGCCGTGGCGCGGCTGGAACGCCTCAGCCGGCAGAAGGGCGCCCTGCCCCATGTGCGGCTGACCGCGGCCCTGTCCGACGGGCGCAGGCTCTACGCCGCGCGCTATGCCACCGACGAACACGCGCCCAGCCTCTATCACCGCTGGAGCACCAGCCGCGGCGGCCGCGCGGTCGTCTCGGAACCGCTGGAAACCGGCGAAGGCGGCTGGGAACCGATCCCCGCCGGGTCCTTCTGCGTCTTCGACGGCGACGCGGTGACGGTGACCCCGTTCAATCCGGGCGTTCTGGCGCAGGCGGCCTGAGGGGGCGCCTTGCCTGCCCAAGATACGAAAAGGGCCGCATCCTTCGATGCGGCCCCTTCCTGTCGTCACACCGCCGCGCGGCTTTGGCGCTTGCGTTCGTGGGGATCGAGGAAGCGTTTGCGCATCCGGACGATCTTCGGCGTCACTTCCACCAGTTCGTCGTCGTCGATATAGGCGATCGCCTCTTCAAGGCTCATCCGGACCGGGGTCGTCAGCCGCACCGCCTCATCCGTGCCGCTGGCGCGGATGTTGGTCAGCTTCTTGCCCTTCAGCGGGTTCACCTCAAGATCGTTGTCGCGCGAATGCTCGCCGATGATCATGCCGGTATAGACGTCTTCCTGCGCCCCGATGAACAGCTTGCCGCGTTCCTCGAGGTTCCATAGCGCATAGGCGACCGAGGTGCCGTTCTCCATCGAGATCAGCACGCCCACGCGGCGGCCCTGGATCGGGCCCTTGTAGGGCGCCCAGTCGTGGAAGATGCGGTTCAGAACGCCGGTGCCGCGCGTGTCGGTCAGGAATTCGCCGTGATAGCCGATCAGCCCGCGCGAGGGGACATGGGCCACGATCCGCGTCTTGCCGACGCCGGCGGGCTTCATCTCGACCAGATCGCCCTTGCGCTGGCCGGTCAGCTTGTCGATCACCGCGCCGGTGAATTCGTCATCCACGTCGATGATGACTTCCTCGATCGGCTCCATGCGCTGGCCGTCCTCTTCGCGCAGGATCACGCGCGGGCGCGAGATCGACAGCTCGAACCCTTCGCGGCGCATGTTCTCGATCAGCACGCCCATCTGCAATTCGCCACGGCCCGACACTTCGAAGGCCTCGCCGCCGGGGGTGTCGGCGACCTTGATCGCCACGTTGACCTCGGCCTCCTTCATCAGCCGCTCGCGGATGACGCGGGATTGCACCTTGGACCCGTCGCGGCCCGCAAGCGGGCTGTCGTTGATGCCGAAGGTGACGGTGATGGTCGGCGGGTCGATGGGCTGGGCGGGCAGCGCGGTGTCCACCTCCAGCGCGCAGAGCGTGTCCGCCACGGTCGCCTTGGACATGCCGGCAAGCGTCACGATGTCGCCCGCTTCGGCGACGTCGATGGGCTGCTGCGAGAGGCCCCGGAAGGCGAGGATCTTCGAGACGCGGAACTGCTCGATCCGGTCGCCCGTGCGCGACAGCGCCTTGATCGTCTCGCCGGTGCGCAGCGTGCCGCTTTCGACGCGCCCGGTCAGGATGCGCCCGATGAACGGGTCGGCCGAAAGCGTCGTGGCCAGCATCCGGAAGGGCTCGCTGCGGCGGGCAACCTGCGCGGGCTCGGGCACGTGGCGCATGATCAGGTCGAAGAGCGCCGACAGGTCCTTGCGCGGCCCGTCAAGATCCTCATCCGCCCAGCCGGCACGGCCCGAGGCGTAAAGATGCGGGAAATCGAGCTGATCGTCATTCGCACCGAGGTTCGCGAACAGGTCGAACACCTCGTTCAGCGCGCGGTCGGGCTCGGCGTCGGGCTTGTCCACCTTGTTGAGCACCACGATCGGGCGCAGCCCAAGCGCCAGCGCCTTCGAGGTGACGAACTTCGTCTGCGGCATCGGGCCTTCGGCGGCATCCACCAGCAGGCAGACACCGTCCACCATGCTCAGGATGCGCTCCACCTCGCCGCCGAAATCGGCGTGGCCGGGGGTGTCCACGATGTTGATGCGGTTGCCTTTCCATTCGACGCTCGTCGCCTTGGCAAGGATGGTGATCCCGCGCTCGCGTTCGATGTCGTTGGAGTCCATGGCCCGTTCGGCCACGGCCTGATTTTCGCGAAACGCCCCCGATTGTTTCAGAAGCTCGTCCACCAGCGTGGTCTTGCCGTGGTCGACGTGTGCGATGATCGCGATGTTGCGAAGCTCCATGGGTCTCTCTTTTCCTGGCTTGGCGTCCCGATAGCCGAGGCCGCGTGAAAAGGCCAGTAAAGAAACGCCCCTTTCTGCGGTGCAGAGCCACACCGCAGAATTCGCGCAACGCGAGGGTCAGGCGATCTTCACCTCGAGGCTGACCGCGGCGTTCAGAAGCTTCGAGATCGGGCAGCCCTCCTTGGCCTTCAGCGCCAGCTCGCGGATCTGCGCCTCATCCGCCGACGCCCGGATCGTGGCGACCAGATGCGCCTTCGTCACCGTCGGGCTGCCAGCGGTCGCTGGGTCGAGCGTGATCGTCGATGTCGTCTCGATCCTGTCGGGCACGATCCCCGCCCCGCCCATCAGCGCCGACAGGAACATCGAATAGCAGGCCGCATGGGCCGCGCCGATCAGCTCTTCGGGGTTGGTGCCCTTGGCATCCTCGAACCGCGTCGCGAAACTGAACGGCACGTCGGACAGCACGCCGCTGCCGGTGCCGATCGTCCCCGCCCCGTCTTTCAGGCCGCCCGTCCAGCTGGCCAGTCCGGTCTTTTCGATCATGTCGCCCTCCCGTGATGTGGCCCGGATCAAGATAGCCCGCACCGGGCCAAGGGCAAACCCGGCGGCCCATGGCCTGAACGTCCCGGGACCGGTGTGAAACATTGACCTTCTTGCCGTTTTGCGGTATGCGCCCCATGTTCCATCGCAGGAACGAACCGACGCCGGGACGCCCGGACAATGCGTCCCCCTTGAAATCCGCTCGGGTCCGATACCCGACGACAGGACGCATATGACGAAATTCTCTGACCTCGCGCTGGACCCGAGGGTCCTGCAAGCCGTGGCCGATGCCGGCTACGAAACCCCCACCCCGATCCAGACCCAGGCCATCCCGCCCGCGCTTGAGGGCAAGGACGTGCTCGGCATCGCCCAGACCGGCACCGGCAAGACGGCAAGCTTCACGCTGCCGATGATCACGATGCTGGCCAATGGCCGCGCCCGCGCGCGGATGCCGCGCAGCCTCGTTCTGTGCCCGACGCGCGAACTCGCCGCCCAGGTGGCCGAGAACTTCGACGTCTATACCAAGCATCTCAAGCTTACCAAGGCGCTCTTGATCGGCGGCGTCTCCTTTGGCGAGCAGGACCGGCTGATCGACCGCGGCGTCGATGTGCTGATTGCCACGCCCGGCCGTCTGCTCGATCATTTCGAACGCGGCAAGCTGCTGCTCACCGGCGTGCAGATCATGGTGGTGGACGAGGCGGACCGGATGCTCGACATGGGGTTCATCCCCGATATCGAACGCATCTTCTCGCTGACGCCGTTCACGCGGCAGACGCTCTTCTACTCCGCCACCATGGCGCCCGAGATCGAGCGGATCACCAACGCCTTCCTGCACAGCCCCGTGAAGATCGAGATCGCCCGGCAGGCCACCGCCTCCGAGACGATCGAACAGCAGCGCATCGCGATCACCCCCACCCGCAAGGATCGCGGCTTCTCGGAAAAGCGCGCCGTCCTGCGCGAGCTGATCCGCAAGGAAGGCGCTGCCTGCACGAACGCGATCATCTTCTGCAACCGCAAGATGGATGTGGATGTGGTCGCCAAGTCGCTGAAGACGCATGGCTTCAACGCCGCCGCGATCCATGGCGATCTGGACCAGTCGATGCGAATGAAGACGCTTGAAGGTTTCCGCGACGGCGCGATCCAGTTGCTCGTCGCCTCTGACGTCGCCGCCCGCGGGCTTGATATCCCCTCGGTCAGCCATGTCTTCAACTTCGACGTGCCCACCCATCCCGAGGACTACGTCCACCGCATCGGCCGGACCGGCCGCGCCGGGCGCGAGGGCAAGGCCTTCACCCTGACGGTGCCCGCGGACGAGAAATACCTGTCCGCCATCGAAGGGCTGATCAAGAAAGCGATCCCGCTGGGCGAAGTGCCGGCGTTCGAGGCCAGCCCGGAACGCAAGGGCGACGACCGCCGCCCGCGCCGCGGCGAACGGGGCGAGCGTCCCGAACGCGGCGAACGCCCGGAACGCAGCCGCCGCCGCGACGGGCCCCCGCGTCCCGTGGCCGAACATGGCGAGGTTGCCGCGATGGAGCCGCTGCCGGTCGCCGTCGTCGAAGAACGCGCCCCCGAAGAGGCGCCCGCCGCGGCTGCCCGCCCGCCCCGTCCCGACCGCGACGACCGCCGCCGCGAAGGTCGGCGCGATGGCCGCCCCGGCGACAAGCGCCGCGAGCGCGACGACGAGCGTGTGGTGGGCATGGGCGATCACATGCCCGACTTCCTGCGCCGCAGCTTTGTGACGGCCGCGCAACAGGACGAGCACTGAGAACAATCACATTACTTGTTCGCAATGATTTAACGATTTGAGGGCTTACACTGTCGGCACGGTTCGGAGTGTCCCGGTGTCAGCCCTTCGCAATCTCATCCGCGGCAGCCTTTGCGCCCTGCTTCTTGCGGGGCTCGCGGGCTGTGGCGGTGGCAGCGACGCCGGGGCGGCGGCAGGAACCGGCAGCACGACCTCGTCCGGCACCGCGCAGACCGGCACGCCCGGCGCGACGCAGACCGGCGGCAGCCTCGCGTTCCCCTGGGACCAGTATTACGTCACCGCCTTCGACATGGCGAAGGTGCTGGCGCTCCGGACGGTCTCGACGTTCAAGAATGCCACCCTCACGCTGACGCTCACCGTGCCCGGCAGCCCGGTCTTTGCGAATGGCGCGAACGAGACGTCGAACGCGCTGATCGATGCACATCTCGACTATGCCTTTTCCACCGGGCTGACCGGAAAGGGCGTCACGCTGGGGCTGATCGACGACGGCGTGAACACGGCGCATGTGCAGTTCGCCGGAAAGACCATCGCGCAGGACGGATCGACCGGGACGGTGGATTTTCACGGGACGGCCGTCGCCTCGGTGATGCTGGGCAACGGGCAGGACGGCCAGATGACGGGCTTTGCCCCCGGCGCCGATCTGTTTACCGGCTATCTGAATTATGCCAATCCGATCAACTGGTCCCAGCTGGCGACCTACATGAACGACGCGGCCAGCCGCAAGGTGTTGGCGGTCAACAACTCCTGGGGCCTTGCGGGCTCCACGGTCGCCAATACGAATTTCACCACGCTCTTTGCCGCGCCCGACGCCCAATCCTACCTGACCGCGCTGCAAACCTACGCCAAGACGGGCGTCATCGTCTTTGCCGTGCAGAACGACTACAGCGCGACCAGCGTCGACGCGATGGCGGGCCTTCCCTCGGCTTATCCCGCGCTGAAAGGATCGTGGATCGCAGTCATCAACGCGATCCCCAAGATCTCCTTCACCTCTGGCGGGGACAGCACCATCACCGGGGCGACCCGCATCTCCGCCCCCTGCGCCGAGGCGGCGACCTATTGCCTTGCCGCGAACGGGCAGGTGTTGGTCGCGGATTCGAAGACGGCCACGGGCTACACGGCGGGATCGGGCGCCTCCTTTGCAGCGCCGCAGGTCACGGGCGCGCTCGGTCTGCTGGCGCAGGCCTTTCCCACGCTCACCGCCCCGCAACTGCGCGACCGGCTGCTGGCCACGGCCTACAACGGCTTCTTCACGCCCACCGGCAGCGTGACCTTCGCGCCCGGTGTGGTCCATGGCTACAACAGCGAATTCGGCATGGGCTTTCTTGACCTGAAGGCCGCGCTTCTGCCGATCGGCCAGACCAGCGTGCCGACCGCCTCCGGCCAGCAGATCGCCGTGGGTCAGGCCGCCATCGTCACCAGTGCGGCCAGCGGCAACGCCGTGGCCAAGGCGCTGGCGCCCGCCCATGTGATCGCGCTCGACTCCATGGCCGGCAGCTTCACGCTCCCCGCGACCACCATCGTCGGCGCCCCGGCCGTGACCGACCTTTCGACCCTGCGCCTTGGCGTCATCACCTCGCCCGACGCCACGGCCGAGGCCGCGGCCTACAACGGCGCCATCGCCCGCGGAACGGCCGAGGCGATGCTGAACCACATCGACCTCATGGCCAATCCGGATGCGGCGGTCCTTTACGGCGGGAACCTGCGCGACGTGCTGGACCAGAACGGCTTCCACCTGTCGATCCTGCGCGACCGGACCGATACGCTGACCGGCCTTTCCGTCAGCCACGACTGGCCTCTGGGTCAGGCCGCGCTGCGCCTTGGCTTCATCCGCTTCGACGAGGGGGGCAGCGCCCTTGGCGTGGGCGCGCCCGGCTACACCGACGGCACCACCTCGCATGTGCAGGCGGTCAAGATCGGCCTTGCCGCGCCCCTTGCACCCGGCACGTCGCTGCGCGCCGTCGCCGAATTCGGCGAGGCATCGGGCGTTTCCGGCGGCATGATCTCGGGCATGAGCGCGCTGGCCTACAACCGCATGGGCGTCGCGCTCGACCGGACGAACGTCTTTCGACCCGGCGACGTGCTGACGCTCTTTGCCCGAACGCCTGTCGCCATCACGGCCGGCAGCGCGACCATGGCCCTGCCCGTCTCCTATTCCGCCAGCGGCCCCGGCTTCTCGGACGCCGCCATCCCGCTCAGCCCCGCCGCGCGCGAGGTTGACGCAGGCTTCGAATACGCCCGGCCGCTCTGGGCCAGTGCGATCCTGCGCGGCGGGCTGGCGGTGCAGGCCAATGCCGGCAACGTTGCGGGAAAGACCGGGCTTGCGGGCGTGATCGGCGTCTCGATGCGCTTCTGACGGAAGGCCCGGCGCAGCGCGCGGGGCTGCCTCAGTCGTCTTCGCCCAGCCGGCTGACCACCACCGTGACCTCGGGCTTCTTGCCGACCTCTTCCATCGACACCTGCCGGACGACGCGGCGGATGCCCTCGTCCAGCTTGTCGTCGTCAGCCAGCGTATGACGGTCGGCACGGTCCAGGAATTCGGCCAGATCCGCCTCGATCACGCCCAGAAGCGCGCGCCCGTTGCGTCCCTTCAGCGGCAGGCCCAGGCATTCCGCCCAAGGCTCTCCCAGCGGTATGCCGTCCTCGTCCACGATCAGCGTCACCAGCACGAGCCCGTTCATCGCCATGCGGATACGGTCGCGGATAACCCCGTCGAACGCACCGACCTGCGCCGTGCCGTCGAGATAGGTCCGTCCCGTCTCGATGAATTCCACGACCTCGGGGGCATCGCCCGTCAGGTCCACCATCATGCCGTTCGTCACCACATCCGACGCGATCCCCTTCGCCGCGGCGATCCGCGAATGTTCGCGCAGATGCCGGTGCTCGCCATGCATCGGGATCAGGATCGAAGGCTTCATCGCGGCATGCACGCGTTCCAGATCGGGTCGGTTCGCATGGCCCGAGACATGGTAGCGCCCGCCCTGATCGTCCACGAGGTTCACGCCCATTTCCGACAGCGCGTTCATGATCCGGATCACGCCGCGTTCGTTGCCGGGGATCGTCTTGGACGAGAACAGGAACGTGTCGCCCTCCTTCATCTCGAGCCCCAGATACTTGCCACGCGACAGTTGCGCCGTCGCTGCCCGCCGCTCGCCCTGGCTGCCGGTGACGATCAGCATCAGGTGCTGGCGGGGAATGTCGGCCGCCATCTCGGGGGGCACGATGGGCGGGAAATCCGTGAGCACGCCCGCCTCTTCGGCCGCGGTGACCATCCGCTTCATCGCGCGCCCCAGCAGGCAGACGGACCGGCCCGCCGCGCGGCCCGCCTCGGCCAAGGTCTTCAGCCGCGCGATGTTCGAGGCGAAGGTGGTGGCGACGAACATGCCCGTCGAGGACTCCACCAGCTCGCGGATCGCCGGCCCGATGGAGCTTTCGCTGCGCCCCGCATGGGTGTTGAAGACGTTCGTGGAATCGCAGACCAGCACCTTCACGCCCGCCTCGGCCACATCGGCGCTGGCCTCGGGGTCATAGGCCTCGCCCACTACCGGATCGGGATCGAGCTTGAAGTCGCCCGAATGCACGATCCGCCCCGCCGGCGTGTCGATGATCAGCGCCGAGCTTTCCGGGATCGAATGCGACACGGGGGCGAACTGCACGCGGAAGGGGCCCGCCTCCACCACGTCCGGCAGGGGGCCCACGACGTTGACCGCCTCGGCCGGATGGCCCTGATCGGTCATCTTCATCTTCGCGATCGTCGCGGTGAAGCGGCGGCAATAGACCGGCGCGCGCAGGCGGTCCCACAGGTGGCCAAGCGCGCCCACGTGATCTTCATGGGCATGGGTGATGAAGATCGCCTCGATCCGGTCGGCGCGCTCGGCAAGCCAGCTCACGTCGGGCACGATCAGGTCCACACCGGGGGTCGTCTCCATGTCCGGGAAGGTCACGCCCAGATCGACGACGATCAGCCGCTCGCGCCCCTCGGGCCCGTAGCCATAGACATAGCAGTTCATCCCGATTTCCCCGGCACCGCCAAGGGGAAGGTAGATCAGCCGGTCATCGCTCATGCGGGGGTCAATTCCTTGTTGTATTGGTGAATGACGGTCAGGCCGTGAATGGTAAGGTCGTCATCGACTTTGTCGAACAGCATCGTGCCCTGTTCGAAGAGCGGAGCAAGGCCCCCGGTCGCGATCACCCGCATCGGGCGGTCGCGTTCCGCGCGGATCTGGCGCACGATCCCTTCGCAAAGGCCGATGTAGCCCCAGTAGATGCCCGACTGCATGCAGGCAACCGTGTTCGTGCCGATCGCGGATTGCGGCTTCGTCACGTCCACATGCGGCAGGGCGGCGGCGGCCATGTGCAGCGCCTCGAGGCTGAGGTTCACACCGGGCGCGATCACCCCGCCGATATAGGCGCCGTCGGTGTCCACCACGTCGAAAGTGGTGGCGGTGCCGAAATCCACCACGATCAGGTCGCCGCCATAGCGGTCGAAGGCGCCTGCCGCGTTCACCAGACGGTCGGGCCCGACGGTCGTGCCGATGTCCACGCGCGGCGCGGCGGGCAGCGCGCATTCCGGCTTGCCCACGACCAGCGGGCGGCAGTCATAGTAACGGTTGCACAGGACGCGCAGGTTGAACACCACGCGCGGCACGGTCGAAGAGATGATCGCCTCGGTGATCCTCGCATCGATCCGGTTCAGGCTCATCAACGACGAAAGCCAGACGAAGTATTCATCCGCCGTCCGCCGGTGATCGGTAGCCATGCGCCAGGTCGCGCGGAAGGCGGTGCCGTCCCAGATCGAGAAGACCGTGTTGGTATTGCCGCAGTCGATGGCGAGCAGCATGGCACCCCCGTCAGAAAAAGACATCCGCCGCGGGCACCGCGCGCCGCCCGCCCGCCGTTTGCAGCACAAGTGCCCCCGTCTCGTCCACCGTCTCGAAGGTGCCAAGCAGCGTCTCACGGCCGGTTTTCGCCGTGATCGGCTGCCCGAGCCGCGCCGCGCGGGCCAGCCAGGCGCTGCGGATCGGGGCAAAGCCTTCGGAGGTGAAACGCGCCTCCCACGCCGCATAGGCACGGGCGAGCTGGGTCAGGAACTCCTCGGGCGTCACGCGGGCGCCGGTTTCCTCGATCAGGCTCACGGGGCGCACCGCGCCGGCTTCGACCTCGGCCGCGCCGGGTGCGGCGACAAGGTTCACGCCGATGCCGATCGCCAGATGATCGACCGACGCCCCCTGCCCGAGGCTTTCCAGCAGGATGCCCGCCACCTTGCCGCCGTTCAGCAGGACGTCATTGGGCCATTTCAGCGCGAAGGGTTCGGGCCGCCCCGAGACGGCGACGAAGGCATCGAAGAGCGCGAGCGAGGCCACGAAGCTGCGCAGCGCCACCACCTCGGGCCGCTCGGTCGGACGCATGACGTAGGTCGCCGCGAAATTGCCCGTCGGCATCTGCCAGGCCCGCCCCCGACGCCCGCGCGCGGCGGTCTGGCGATGGGCAAGGATCCACGCCGGCCCGCTCAGGTGCGGGGCAAGCCGCGCGGCCTCGGCATTGGTGCTGTCGGTCTCGCCGAGGACGTGGCGCGCCACGCCCTCGGGCCATGTGTCCTTAATGGACAAGCGTCTGCGCCGCCGCCTGCGCCAGCCCTTCGATCCCGAAGAGGTTGACCATGCCGGCCACCATGATGAAGGCCGCCACGACCAGCGCCGCGTAGCCCACCGGGTTCATCACGCCGGAGTCGATGCCTTCGACCTCTTCCCCGAAATACATGAAGTAAACGATGCGCAGGTAGTAGAAGGCGCCGATGACCGAGGCGATCACGCCAAGGATGGCCAGACCGCCCAGACCGGCCTGCACGGCGGCCCAGATCACGTAGAACTTCCCGATGAAGCCCACCATCGGCGGCACGCCCGCAAGGCTGAACATCAGCACCAGCAGCGCCAGCGCCTTCAGCGGCTCGCGCCGCGAATACTGGCGAAGGGCCGCGATGTCCGTGACCGGCTGGCCATTCTTCTGCATCGACAGGATGAAGGCGAAGGTGCCGATGTTCATGGTGACGTAGATCGCCATGTAGATCAGCATCGCCTTCACGCCAAGCGCGGTGCCCGCCGCCAGCCCCATCAGCGCAAAGCCCATGTGGCTGATCGACGAATAGGCCATCAGGCGCTTGATGTCCTTTTGCCCGATCGCGGCCACAGCCCCCACGAACATCGAGGCGACCGACAGGAAGGCGATGATCTGGCCCCAGTCCTTCGGCGCGCTGCCAAAGGCGCCTTCGGCCAGACGCGCGATCAGCGCCATGGCGGCCACTTTCGGCGCGGTGGCGAAGAAGGCGGTCACCGGCGTGGGCGAGCCCTCATAGACATCCGGCGTCCACATGTGGAAGGGCACGGCCGAAACCTTGAACGCGAGACCCGCCAGCAGAAAGACCAGCCCGAACAGAAGCCCGATCGGCATCGCGCCCTGATGCACCGTGGTGACGATGCCCGAGAAGAGCGTGGTGCCCGCAAAGCCGTAGGTCAGCGAGGCGCCATAGAGCAGCAGGCCCGAGGACAGCGCGCCCAGCACGAAATATTTCAGGCCCGCCTCGGTCGATTTGGCATTGTCGCGCTGAAGCGAGGCCACGACGTAAAGCGACAGCGACTGAAGCTCCAGCCCCATGTAAAGCGCGATCAGGTCGCCGGCCGAGATCATCAGCATCATGCCAAGGACCGACAGCGCGATCAGGATCGGATATTCGAAGCGCAGCAGGTTCCGCTTTGCCATGAACTCCTGCCCGATCACCATGACCACGGCCGCCGACAGAAGCACCGTGACCTTTGCGAACCGCGCAAAGGCGTCGTTGATGAACATGCCGCTGAAGGCGGTATGGGTGCCGGTCATCGTGCCCAGCCAGACGGCGATGGCGACGAAGACGGCGGCGGTGGCCCAAAGGATCGTGCCCGCGGCCTTGTCCTTGCCGGTATAGACGCCGAACAGAAGCGCCGCCATCGCATAGACCGCGACGAGGACTTCCGGCAGGACGGTGGAAAAATCGCCAGGGTTCATTGCCGTTACCTCAGTTCTTCGCCAGTTGCGTGGCGGTCTTGGTGGTCGGGAAAGCCGCCGCCACCTGCGTGTCGTAATGGGTCACCAGCGCCTTGACCGACGGGCCGATGATATCGGTCACCGCGCTCGGATAGACGCCAAGCAGAAGGGTCATGGCGACGAGCGGCGCGAAGATCACCTTTTCGCGCAGGTTCATGTCGGTGATGGATTTCAGCGCCTCCTTCACCAGATCGCCGACGACGACGCGGCGGTAGAGATACAGCGCATAGGACGCCGACAGGATCACCCCGCTGGCCGCGACCGCCGCGACCCAGGTGTTCACCTGGAAGATGCCCATCAGCGTCAGGAACTCGCCCACGAAGCCCGAGGTGCCGGGAAGGCCCACGTTCGCCATGGTGAAGAACATGAACACCACCGCATAGGCGGGCATCCGGTTCACAAGCCCGCCATAGGCCGCGATCTCGCGCGTGTGCATCCGGTCGTAGATCACGCCGACGCACAGGAACAGCGCACCCGAGACGAAGCCGTGGCTCAGCATCTGGAAGATCGCGCCGTCCACGCCCTGCTGGTTCACGGCGAAGATGCCCATCGTCACATAGCCCATGTGGGCAACCGACGAATAGGCGATGAGCTTCTTCATGTCCTCCTGCACCAGCGCGACGAGGCTGGTGTAGACGATGGCGATCGCGCTCATCCAGACGACCAGCGGCGCCAGCAGGTGGCTTGCGATCGGGAACATGCCGATCGAGAAGCGCAGGAAGCCGTAGCCGCCCATCTTCAGAAGGATCGCCGCCAGAACGACCGACCCGGCGGTCGGCGCTTCCACGTGGGCGTCAGGCAGCCAGGTATGGACCGGCCACATCGGCATCTTCACCGCGAAGGAGGCGAAGAACGCGAGCCACAGAAGCGTCTGCACCCCGCCCGCGATCTGCCAGCCCAGCAGGTGGAACGGCCCGGCGCTGAAGTGGAATTGCAGAAGCGTCGGGATATCCGTCGTGCCCGCCTGCACATACATGGTGATCATCGCCACCAGCATCAGGACCGAGCCGAGGAAGGTATAGAGGAAGAACTTGAACGCCGCGTAGATCCGCCGCTTGCCGCCCCAGATGCCGATGATCAGGAACATCGGGATCAGGCCCGCCTCGAAGAAGACGTAGAACAGCACCAGATCAAGCGCGGTGAAGACGCCGATCATCAGGCTTTCCAGCGCGAGGAAGGCGATCATGTATTCCTTGACCCGCGTCTCAACGCTCCAGCAGGCGCCGATGGTCAAAGGCATCAGCGCGGTCGTCAGCATGACGAACAGCACCGAGAGACCATCCACGCCCATCTTGTAGTGCAGGCCAAGAATCCACGGCCGGTCCTCGACGAACTGGAAGCCGGTGTCGGCCGGGTTGAAGCCCCACAGGAGCTTCAGCGACACGAGGAACGTGATCACGCTGACCGCCAGCGCAAACCAGCGCGCGTTGCGGGCAGCCGCCGCATCGCCGCCGCGCAGGAACAGCGCAAGGATCGCCGCCCCGACCAGCGGGATGAAGGTGATGAGGGAAAGCAGGTTGCTCATCAGTGCGCCCCTCCGGTGAGCGTCATCCAGGTCATCAGGACACCGATCCCGATCACCATGGCAAAAGCGTAATGGAACAGGTAGCCGGACTGCGCGCGGCCAGCGAGACGGGTGAACCACGGCACGATGCCCATGGCGACCCCGTTGATCGACCCGTCAATCACCTCGCCATCGCCCTGCTTCCACAGAAGACGGCCAAGCGCCATCGCCGGTCGGACGAAAAGGAAGCCGTAGATCTCGTCGAAATACCACTTGTTGAGCAGGAATTCGTAGAGCGGACGGTTCGCCGCGGCCATCCGCGCGGGCAGGTCGGGCTTGGCGATATACATCACCCAGGCCGCGCCGAAGCCCAGCAGCATCGCGACGAAAGGCGAGAGGCCGACCCAGACGGGCGCATGGTGCGCGGTCTCGATCACGTGGTTGGACGGCGCGATGAAGATCGCCCCCTGCCCCGGCGCCGCATGTTCGCCAAGCGCGAAGAAGTGGCTCATGATCGCTTCGTTGCCGAAGAACGAATTATACCAGATCATCCCCGCGAAGACCGCGCCAAAGCCCAGAACGCCCAGCGGGATCAGCATGACAAGCGGGCTTTCCTTGGCATGTTCATGCGCGTGATGGTCGCCCTTTTCCGGACCGTAGAAGGTCATGAAGATCAGCCGCCAGGAATAGAAGGCGGTGAAGGCGGCGGCGATGACCAGCAGCCAGAAGCCATACATCGACCCCGAGGCCCAGGTGCCCTCGATGATCGCGTCCTTCGAGTCGAAGCCCGCGAAACCGATCGGGATGCCGAAGAAATCCTTCGAGAACGGGATGCCGACGCCGGTGATGGCCAGCGTGCCGAACATCATCATCCAGAAGGTGAAGGGGATCTTCTTCCGCAGGCCGCCGTAGTTGCGCATGTCCTGTTCGTGGTGCATCGCGGTGATGACCGAGCCCGCGCACAGGAACAGCAGCGCCTTGAAGGCCGCGTGGGTCAGCAGGTGGAACATCGCCACGCCATAGACGCCCGCACCGGCCGCCGCGAACATGTAGCCAAGCTGCGAACAGGTCGAATAGGCGATGACGCGCTTGATGTCGTTCTGCACAAGGCCGACCGTCGCCGCGAAGCAGGCGGTCGAGGCGCCCATGACCAGCACCAGCTCTTTCGCCGCCGGAGCGAATTCGTAAAGCGGCGACATCCGGCAGACAAGGAAGACGCCCGCCGTCACCATGGTGGCCGCGTGAATCAGCGCGGACACCGGCGTCGGGCCCTCCATCGCGTCCGGCAGCCAGGTGTGCAGGAAAAGCTGCGCCGACTTGCCGCTTGCCCCCACGAACAGCAGCACGCCGATCAGGTTGGCCGCGTTCCACTGCGTCCACAGGAAGGTGATGTTGGTCTTCGCCAGGTCAGGCGCGTGGTGAAAGACGGTGTCGAAGCTGATGCTGTCGGTCAGGAAGAACAGCGCGAAGATGCCAAGCGCAAAGCCGAAGTCGCCGACCCGGTTCACGACGAAAGCCTTGATCGCCGCAGCGTTGGCCGAGGGTTTCTTGTAGTAGAAGCCGATCAGCAGGTAGGAGGCGACGCCCACGCCTTCCCAGCCGAAGAACATCTGCACAAGGTTGTCCGAGGTGACCAGCGCCAGCATCGCGAAGGTGAAGAAGGACAGATAGGCGAAGAAGCGCGCCTTGTAGGGCTCGTCATGGGTCCAGTTCTCGTCATGCGCCATGTAGCCCCAGGAATAGAGGTGCACGAGCGCCGAGACGGTGGTCACCACGATCAGCATGATCGAGGTCAGCCGGTCCAGCCGGAAGGCCCAGTAGGTATCGAGGCTGCCCGACGAGATGAAGCGCAGGATCTCGATATGCCGGGTGGTCCCGTCGAAGGTGAGGAAGGTCACCCAGGACAGGAGCGCCGCAAGGAACAGCAGGCCCGTCGTCACCAGAAGCGCGCCCTTTTCGCCGATCAGCTTCCAGCCGAAGCCGCCGATCAGCGCGCCGACGAGCGGCGCGAAGAGGATGATCTGTTCCATCAGCCCTTAGCCCTTCATCACGTTGACGTCTTCGACGTCGATGGTCCCGCGGGTCCGGAAGAAGCTCACGAGGATCGCAAGCCCGATCGCCGCCTCGGCGGCCGCGACGGTCAGCACGAACATCGTGAAGACCTGCCCCACGAGATCGTGCAGGAAGGTCGAGAAGGCCACGAAGTTGATGTTCACGGCCAGAAGCATCAGCTCGATCGACATCAGGATGACGATCACGTTCTTCCGGTTGAGGAAGATCCCGAAGATGCCGATGACGAACAAGGCCGCCGCCACCACCAGGTAATGTGTCAATCCGATCATTCGCGTCCCTCCGGGCCGGTCGCCCGCTACTTCATTGTCCGCCCCTCAGGCGGGACGTTTGCCTCAATCTTCTGCCCGGGGCCAAGGGGCCCGCGGGTCGGTATCCGGGGGCCTAGAGCCCCTGCCCCGGCTTCACGTCGCGCAGCTCCATCGCCTTCGCCGGATCGCGCCACATCTGGGCCAGAACGTTCTGCCGTTTCACATCCTTGCGGTGGCGCATGGTCAAGACGATCGCGCCGATCATGGCGACCAGCAGCACGAGCGCGGCCACCATGAACAGGAAGACGTATTTGTCGTAAAGGATCAGACCAAGCGCCTTGGTGTTCTGCACCTGTGCCGCCGCGGGCGTCACTGCCGCGCGCAGACCCTGCGCCGCGGGCGAGAAGCTCCACGGCCCGAAGGCCAGCACGAGCTGGATCACCAGGATCAGCCCGATCAAGAGGCCAAGCGGCATGTATTTGGCCATCTCGGCCTTCAGTTCCGCGAAATCCACGTCCAGCATCATGACGACGAACAGGAACAGAACCGCGACGGCGCCGACATAGACGATGATCAGAAGCATCGCCACGAATTCCGCCCCCATCAGGACGAACAGCCCGGCCGCGGAGAGGAAGGCGAGGATCAACCACAGGACCGAGTGCACCGGGTTGCGCGCCGTGACGACGAACAGCCCCGAGGCCACGGCCACGGTCGAAAAGAGATAGAAGGCAAAAGCTGCGACAGTCACTCGCTGTCCTCCTCGTTCTCGCCGAAGACGCCCTGGGCAATCTCCAGCGCCTTGGTCATGGCGGGCAGTCCGCCGAACAGGCTCATCTGGGCGATCACTTCCGCGATCTCCCGTTTCGTGGCACCCGCCTCCAGCGCATGCCGGATGGTCAAGCGGATCTGCGGCTCGCCCTGCGCGCCAAGCACCGTCAGCGCGGCCAGCGTCACCAGAAGCCGGGTCTTGGCATCCAGACCTTCCTTGTTGAAGGTCCGGCCGAAGAACATCTCCATCATGTCCTTGGACATGGTGGGAAAAAGGGCGTCGAACCCCTTCACCTGCATGTTCTCGAGCGCAGGATTGAAGGCGCGGACCATCTCCTGGCCCTGCTCAACCATGCTCTTGAACAGTTTGGTGAAATCCTCGGTCATCTGTAGGGCGCATCCGCTTCGAGGTTGCGCGCGATCTCGGCTTCCCAGCGGTCGCCGTTATCCAGAAGCTTGGCCTTGTCGTAGAACAGCTCCTCGCGCGTTTCGGCCGAGAATTCGAAGTTCGGCCCCTCGACGATCGCATCCACCGGGCAGGCTTCCTGGCAGAAGCCGCAGTAGATGCATTTCGTCATGTCGATGTCATAGCGCGTCGTGCGGCGGCTGCCGTCGTCGCGGGGTTCCGCGTCGATGGTGATCGCCTGCGCCGGGCAGATCGCCTCGCAGAGCTTGCAGGCGATGCAGCGTTCCTCGCCCGAAGGGTAGCGGCGCAGCGCATGCTCGCCCCGGAAGCGCGGCGACAGCGGCCCCTTCTCGTGCGGATAGTTCAGCGTGGCCTTCGGCGCGAGGAAATACTTCATCCCCAACCCGAACCCTTTGATGAAGTCCGTCAGGAAGAAATATTTGATGGCGCGGTTGATATCGATGCCCATCTCAGCCCCCGATCGTGTAGCGGGCCCAAAGACCCCACAGAACGTCGTATTTCGCAAGGAACGCCACGATCACCACCCAGCCGAGGCTCATCGGCAGGAACACTTTCCAGCCGATCCGCATCAGTTGGTCATAGCGGTATCGCGGCACGATCGCCTTCACCATGGCGAACAGGAAGAAGAAGAACGCCATCTTGCCCACCATCCACAGCACGCCGTCGGGCAGGCCGGGGATGGGCGACAGCCAGCCGCCGAAGAACAGCAGCGAGATCAGCGCGCACATCAGGAAGACGGCGATGTATTCGCCCGCCATGAACAGCAGGTAGGGCGTGGAGGAATATTCCACCATGAAGCCCGCTACGAGTTCGGATTCCGCTTCCGGCAGGTCGAAGGGCGGGCGGTTGGTTTCGGCCAGCGCGGAGACGAAGAACAGCACGACCATCGGCAGGTGCGGCAGCCAGTACCAGTTCAGAAGGCCCAGATGCCCCTTCTGCGCCATCACGATGTCGGTGAAGTTCATCGACCCCGTCGAGATGATCACGCCGATGATGATGAGGCCCAACGAGACTTCGTAGGAAATCATCTGCGCGGCCGACCGGAGCGAGCCGAGGAACGGATATTTCGAGTTCGAGGCCCAGCCGCCCATGATGACGCCGTACACCTCGAGCGAGGAGACAGCGAAGACGAACAGCACGGCCACGTTGATGTCCGAGAGCACCCAGCCATGCGCGAAGGGGATGACCGCCCAGGCCAGCACGGCCAGGACGAAGCTGAGCATCGGCGCAAGGAAGAACACCGCCTTGTCGGCCCCTGCCGGCACGACGATTTCCTTGACCACGTATTTCAGCGCATCCGCCACCGATTGCAGAAGCCCGAAGGCCCCCACGACGTTCGGCCCCTTGCGCATCTGCACGGCCGCCCAGATCTTGCGGTCGCCGTAAACGAGGAACAGGAGCGAAATCATCACGAAGGCGATGATCAGAAGGCCCTGAAGCGCGATCAGAAGCGCCGTGCCCAGCCCCGTATGCAGAAAGTTAGCCATGTTTCCTCATCCTCAGACCGCCCGTTCTCATACCGCCAATGCTCATACCGTCGGTATTCCCTGTGCCCCGCAATCGCGCACCGTAACCTCGGCGTCGATCGTCTTCGTTCCGCGGGGCAGCGCGGCCGAGATGGTGTAAACCGCATCTCCCCGCCAAACGCCACCCTCTTCGACCACGTTCGTGCGCACGTGGCGCGCAAAGCCGTAGCCCCGGATCAGCGCATACTGTGCCGCCGCACAGCGCGCGTAGTCCGCCACATCCGCATCGCCCCGCGCGCCCTTCATCGTCACCAGAACATCCACGAGGTTGCCGGTCAGAAGAACCGTCCGCACCCCCATGTAGTCCGGCCGAAACCCGGCCCGCGACGCCGTCTGCGGCCCCGCCGCGCAGCCGTTCAGCCCCGCCAAGGCGGTCATCGCGGCCAGCAGCGCGGGGATATGCAGCGGCTTCATGCATCACTCCGCCGCCAGTTGGGGCGCCTGACGCTCGGCAGCCATCCGCGACAGTTCCGCCATCAGCTGCGACGCGCGCGCGATCGGGTTCGTCAGGTAGAAATCCCGGATCACGTTGCGGAAGTCGGCCTTGGCGGGCTCGCGCAGCGCAAGCGGCGTCCAGGCGTTTTCGGGCACTTCGTCGATGCGGGCCAGATGCGGATGCGCCGCGACCAGCGCCTGACGCAGTTGCAGCAGGCTGTCCCAGGGCTGGGTCGCGCCAAGCTCGGCCGACAGCGCCCGCAGGATCGCCCAGTTTTCCTTGGCCTCGCCCGGCGGGAAGCCCGCGCGCAGCGCAAGCTGGGGCCGGCCCTCGGTGTTCACGAAAAGCCCCGATTCCTCGGTATAGGCCGCGCCCGGCAGGATGATGTCGGCGCGATGCGCCCCACGGTCGCCGTGGCTGCCCTGGTAGATCACGACCGGACCCGCCACCACCTCGACCTCGTCGGCGCCAAGGTTAAAGATCACCTCGGCCCCGTCGATGGCAGCGCTCAGCCCGCCCTCGGTCACGGCGCCCACATCCATCGCGCCCACGCGCCCCGCGGCGGTGTGCAGCACCAGAAGCTTGGCCTTCCGCGCCTCGGCGATTTTCATCGCATACGCCAGCACGGCCTCGCCGTCCGCCTCGTTGATCGCACCCTGCCCGACGATGACGATGCCGGGCTTGCTGTCCTCGGGCGCCTCTTGCGCAAGTTTCAGATGCGCAGCGAGCGCCGCCCGGTCGGTGCCGAAATGCTGATAATCGTAAGTCAGGTCCACAGCCGCGCCGATCAGCCCGACCTGCGCGCCAAGGAGCCACGCCTTGCGGATGCGCGCGTTCAGCACGGGCGCCTCGTCGCGCGGGTTGGTCCCGATCAGAAGGATGCCGCCCGCGCTGTCGATATCCTCGATCCGGGCGTTGCCGACATAGGCCGAGCGGTTGCCGGCCGGCAGACGCGCGCCGTCGGTCCGGCATTCCACCTTGCCGCCCATCCCCTCGACGAGCTGCTTGAGCGCAAAGGCCGCCTCGACCGGGGCGAGATCGCCCACGAGGCCCGCGACCTTCTTGCCCTTCATCGCGGCGGCGGCGGCGGCAAGCGCCTCGCCCCAGCTTGCCTTGCGCAGCTTGCCGTTCTCGCGGATGTAGGGCGTGTCAAGCCGCTGGCGGCGCAGACCGTCCCAGATGAAGCGGGTCTTGTCGCTGATCCATTCCTCGTTCACGCCGTCGTTGTTGCGCGGCAGCACGCGCATCACTTCGCGGCCTTTGGTATCGACCCGGATGTTCGAGCCAAGCGCGTCCATGACGTCGATCGTCTCGGTCTTGGTCAGCTCCCACGGCCGCGCGGTGAAGGCATAGGGCTTCGAGGTCAGCGCGCCGACCGGGCACAGGTCGATGATGTTGCCCTGAAGGTTGGAATCGAGCGTCTGGTTCAGGTAGCTGGTGATCTCGCTGTCCTCGCCGCGCCCTGTCTGGCCCATCTGGGTGATCCCGGCCACTTCGGTCGTAAACCGCACGCAGCGGGTGCAGGAGATGCAGCGCGTCATCTCGGTCTTGACCAGCGGGCCGAGGTCGAGGTTCTCGCTGGCGCGCTTGGGTTCGCGGTAGCGCGAGAAATCCACGCCATAGGCCATCGCCTGATCCTGAAGATCGCATTCGCCGCCCTGATCGCAGATCGGGCAGTCGAGCGGGTGGTTGATGAGCAGGAACTCCATCACCCCCTCGCGGGCCTTCTTCACCATGGGCGAGTTGGTCTTCACCACCGGCGGCTCGCCGTTCTTGCCGGGCCGCAGGTCGCGGACCTGCATCGCGCAGGAGGCCGCGGGCTTCGGCGGGCCGCCCACGACTTCGACAAGGCACATGCGGCAGTTGCCCGCGATCGACAGGCGTTCGTGGTAGCAAAAGCGCGGGATCTCGACGCCCGCGACCTCGGCCGCCTGGATGATGGTCATCGCGCCATCGACTTCGACTTCGTGGCCGTCGATGATGATTTTCTTGAGGTCGCTCATGTTCTTACTCCGCCGCCATCGCGCCCGTGCGCCCGGTCTTGCGGGCCTTGATGCGGTCCTCGATCTCGTCCCGGAACTGCCGGATCACGCCCTGGATCGGCCAGGCCGCCGCATCGCCAAGGGCGCAGATCGTGTGGCCTTCGACCTGCTTGGTCACATCGAACAGCATGTCGATCTCTTCCAGCTCCGCCTCACCCCGCACGAGGCGATCCATCACGCGCATCATCCAGCCCGTGCCCTCGCGGCAGGGCGTGCACTGGCCGCAGCTTTCGTGCTTGTAGAACTTCGACAGCCGCCAGATCGCCTTGATGATATCGGTGGACTGATCCATCACGATGACAGCCGCCGTGCCGAGGCCGGATTTCTTCTCGCGCAGCCAGTCGAAATCCATCAGCGCGTCGTCGCATTCCTCGGCGCGCAGCAGTTGCACCGACGAGCCGCCGGGGATCACCGCCTTGAGGTTCTTCCAGCCGCCGCGCACGCCGCCGCAGTGCTTTTCCAGCAGCTCCTGAAGCGGGATCGACATCGCCTCTTCCACCACGCAGGGGTGGTTGACGTGGCCGGAGATCGCGAAAAGCTTGGTGCCCGCGTTGTTCGGACGGCCGAAGCCCGCGAACCATTCCGGGCCGCGCCGCAGGATCGTCGGGACGACCGCGATGGATTCCACGTTGTTCACCGTGGTCGGGCAGCCGTAAAGACCCGCCCCCGCCGGGAAAGGCGGCTTCATCCGGGGCATGCCCTTCTTGCCTTCAAGGCTTTCGAGCAGCGCGGTTTCCTCGCCGCAGATGTAGGCGCCCGCGCCGTGGTGCAGGTAAAGGTCGAAATCATAGCCCGACCCGCAGGCGTTCTTGCCGATCAGGCCGGCGTCATAGGCCTCGTCGATCGCGCGTTGCAGCGCCTCTTTCTCGCGGATGTATTCGCCGCGGATGTAGATATAGGCGGCATTCGCCCCCATCGCGAAGCTGGCGATCAGGCAGCCTTCGACCAGCGTGTGCGGGTCGTGGCGCATGATCTCGCGGTCCTTGCAGGTGCCGGGCTCGGATTCGTCGGCGTTCACCACCAGATAGCAGGGCCGCCCGTCGGACTGCTTGGGCATGAAGGACCACTTCAGCCCCGTCGGGAAGCCCGCGCCGCCCCGGCCGCGCAGCCCGGAGGCCTTGACCTGTTCCACGATCGTGTCGCGGCCCCGGGCGAGGATCTCTTTCGTGCCATCCCAGTGCCCACGTTTGCGCGCGCCGGCCAGTGTGCGGTCGTGCATCCCGTAGATGTTGGTAAAGATCCGATCCTGATCCGTCAGCATGGTGGTTCCCTCAATTGCCCCGACGGCGGTTCCAGACCCGCCAGGTCACGATCAGCGCCCAGACGAAAGCGGCGATGGCCGCGAAGTCGAGCAGGAAGGCGTAGCGGGGATTGAGCCCCAGCTGGCCGCCCAAGATGTTGCCGCCCACCCAGAGCAGCGCCGCCACGACGATCACGATCGCCGCAAGGCGCGCCTGTTTCGCCAGATGCGCGTCTTCGGATGGGGTGGGCTTCGCGGCCATCGCTCAGCCCCTCCCCCGGTGCGGGGCGCGGGCGCGCGCAGGCACGGACGGGGAAGCTGCCTGCGCCCCGTTCCGGTCCAGTTGCGGTTCTGCCCCGATCATCGCCCGTCACCCGTCCGACTTAATACACGTCGCCCTTCTTCACCCGGGCCGAGAACTCCGTCTCTTGCCCCGAGGCGAGAAGCTTGGCCTGCGCCACCCAGTCGTCGCGCGTCACGCGGCCCTTGAAGCCTTCAAGGTTCGCATCGACCCAAGCGATTTCGTCCGCCGACCAGTTCGCGATCTGGTCGAAGTGGTAAAAGCCCAGCGAATGGATCAGCGCCTCGAGCTTCGGCCCGACGCCCTTGATCTGCTTGAGGTCATCGGCCTTGCCCTCGCGCGGGGCCGACAGGCCTTGCGGGCGCGTCCCCGTCGCGGCATCCGACGGCGCGGTCACGGGCTCGGCCTTCGAGGCAGGCTTGGCGGCCTTGGGCGCGGGGGCGCTCTTGCCCTGCCACGGCGCGGACAGCGGCACCTCGGTCCCATCGATGCGCTTGAGCGTGTCGCCGATATCGACGGCCAGCTGCACCGACCCGTTGTATTGCGCGCGGCCCGCCGCATGATCCTTGAGGCTCGTCAGCCCGCTCAGCGGCTCGGCGGCATAGCGCCCGTTCTGCGGACCCGGCACCGGCACATGTCCGGCGGCCATCTCGTCGAGCAGCTTCTCGAAACCCTCGGCGGTCAGGTCCTCGTAATAGTCCTTGCCGATCTGGGCCATGGGCGCGTTGGCGCAGGCGCCAAGGCATTCGACCTCTTCCCAGGTGAATTTGCCATCGGCCGACAGCGTATGCGGCGTCTTCGCGATCTTCGACTTGCAGACCTCGATCAGGTCTTCCGACCCGCAGAGCATGCACGACAGCGTGCCGCAGATCTGGATATGGGCGATCTGGCCCACCGGCTCGAGCTGGAACATGAAGTAGAAGGTCGCCACTTCCAGCGCGCGGATATAGGCCATGCCCAGCATGTCGGCGACGTATTCGATGGCGGGCTTGGACAGCCAGCCTTCCTGTTCCTGCGCCCGCCACAGCAGCGGAATGATGGCAGACGCCTGCCGCCCGGGCGGATACTTGGTGATCTGCCCCTCTGCCCAGGCCTTGTTGGCGGGCGTGAAGGCGAAGCTTTCGGGTTGGTGGGGCGCAAGGCGGCGTAGCATCAGAAAGCTGCTCCGATCAGGGAAAGGGGGGCGACAGGCAGCGGCGCGCGGGCCGTGAAGACGCGGGCGATCACCGGTCGATCTCCCCGAACACGATGTCGAGCGAGCCGATGATGGCCGAGACGTCGGCCAGCAGGTGGCCCTTGCCCAGATAGTCCATCGCCTGCAGGTGCAGATAGCCCGGCGCGCGGATCTTGGCGCGGTAGGGCTTGTTGGTGCCGTCGGCGACGAGATAGACGCCGAACTCCCCCTTGGGCGCCTCGACCGCGGCATAGACCTCGCCCGCGGGGACGTGGAAGCCTTCGGTGTAAAGCTTGAAGTGGTGGATGAGCGCCTCCATCGAGGTCTTCATCTCGCCCCGCTTCGGCGGCGTGATCTTGCCCCGCGCCAGAACATCGGTCTTGCCCGCCGGCTCGCGCAGCTTGGCCAGCGCCTGCTTCACGATCCTGGTCGACTCCCGCATCTCGGCCACGCGGACAAGGTAGCGGTCGTAGCAGTCACCGTTCTTGCCGACGGGGATCTTGAAGTCGAATTCGTCGTAGCATTCGTAAGGCTGGCTGCGGCGCAGGTCCCAGGCCAGGCCCGAGCCGCGCACCATGACGCCCGAGAAGCCCCAGTTCAGGATGTCTTCCTCGGTGACGATGGCGATGTCGGCGTTGCGCTGCTTGAAGATGCGGTTCTCGGTCAGAAGCCCTTCGATATCGTCCAGCACGCCGGGGAACTTGTCGGCCCACGCGTCGATGTCATCGAGCAGCGCCTCGGGCAGATCCTGATGCACCCCGCCCGGGCGGAAATAGGCGGCGTGAAGACGCGCGCCACATGCCCGTTCGTAGAACACCATGAGCTTCTCGCGTTCCTCGAAGCCCCAGAGCGGCGGCGTCAGCGCGCCAACGTCCATCGCCTGCGTGGTGACGTTCAGCAGGTGGTTCAGGATGCGGCCGATCTCGGAATAGAGCACGCGGATCAGGCTTGCCCGGCGCGGCACCTCGACCCCGGTCAGACGTTCGATCGCAAGGCACCAGGCATGTTCCTGGTTCATCGGCGCCACATAATCGAGGCGGTCGAAATACGGCAGGTTTTGCAGGAAGGTGCGGCTTTCCATCAGCTTCTCGGTCCCGCGGTGCAGCAGGCCGATATGCGGGTCGCAGCGCTCCACGATCTCGCCGTCAAGCTCCAGCACCATCCGCAGCACGCCGTGCGCGGCCGGGTGCTGAGGCCCG
>JAGWVA010000086.1 GCA_028875855.1 Paracoccaceae bacterium | reverse complement strand
TGATGTCGGGCGTGATGCCGGCCCATTCATGGGCGAAAAGCTTGCCGGTGCGGCCCATGCCGCATTGCACCTCGTCGAGGATCAGCAGGACGCCGGTTTCGTCGCACAGATCGCGCAGCCCCTTGAGGCAGGCGCCAGGCAGCGGGCGGATGCCGCCTTCGCCCTGGATCGGTTCGACGAGAATTGCGGCGGTGTGGCTGTCGATCGCCTTCCGCATCGCCTCGTGATCGCCGAAGGGGAGGTGAATGAAGCCCGGCATCAGCGGCCCGAAGCCCTTCACCATCTTTTCCGACCCGGCCGCCGCGATCGCGCCCGTGGAGCGTCCGTGGAACGAGCCTTCGAAGGTCAGGATGTTGATCCGCTCGTGATGGCCCTGCTCATACCAGTATTTGCGCGCCATCTTGATGGCGAGTTCGGCCGCCTCGGTGCCCGAGTTGGTGAAAAAGACCGTGTCGGCGAAGGTGTGTTCGACCAGAAGGTCCGCCAGCCGCTGCTGGTTCGGGATCTCGTAGAGGTTCGACGTGTGCCAGAGCTTGCCCGCCTGATCGGTCAGCGCCTTCACCAGTTCGGGATTGGCATGGCCGAGCGCGTTCACCGCGATCCCGGCGCCGAGGTCGAGGTATCGGGTGCCATCCTTGGCGATCAGCCAGCTTCCTTCACCCTTGTCGAAAGCGAGGGGCGCGCGGTTGTAGGTCGGCAGGACGGACGGGATCATGGCTGTGGTCCTTTGAAAGAAGCCCTAGGGGTGCCAAAGCGGGCTGGCCAAGTCAACGGAAGGATGGAAGCTGTGCGACAGGCGCACGGGATCGGGACGTCAGGCGCGGGTGCGGCGACGTCGGGACAGCGCGAAGGGGGCGGACGTCTCGATCATTCCTGCCGCATAGCGCGCGACGCGCTGCCGGTAAAGAGAAATCCGGTGTCGGGCGGCAAGCGCCGGGAAAAGCCCCGGGATTTGCGCCCTCCGCCGCGCTGTGCGCGGACGATCGGGCGCGGCGGGCTTGAAAATCCGGGGGCTTGCTTGTATCTCGCTCTGTCCCGGCTAGAATGGGGACAGCCGAGTTGCCCCCCGCGGACCGCGCCGGGGCGGATCACCACCCAGACCGGAGGTCTTGCATGTCCTGGACGGACGAGCGCGTCGAGACGCTGAAGAAGATGTGGGCCGAGGGCCAGAGCGCCAGCCAGATCGCCAAGGAGCTTGGCGGGGTCACGCGCAATGCCGTCATCGGCAAGGTTCATCGTCTTGGCCTGTCGAACCGTGTCGGCGGCAAGGGCGAGGGCGACCAGCCGGAGGACCCGGCGACCGAGGCGCCCGCCGCGCCGCAGCCCGCCCCCAAGGCCGCGGCCCAGCCCAAGCCCGCGCCTGTGGCGGCCGATCCGGTCCGCATGCCCGATCCCGAGCCGCGCGCCGCCCCGCAGGCCGCCGCCCCCGCGCCGACGCCGACCCGCAAGCCGATCATCCCGGCGGGCCAGCCGCTGCCGCCCCAGCCCTCGGCCAACGAGATCAGCCCCGAGGCGCTGGCCTCCGTGCGCGAGGTCGAGAAGAAGGCCCGCAAGCTGAGCCTGATGGAACTGACCGAGCGGACCTGCAAATGGCCGATCGGCGATCCGGCGACGGAAGACTTCTGGTTCTGCGGCCTGTCGGCCCAGCCGGGCAAGCCCTATTGCGAAGCGCATGTGGGCGTTGCCTTCCAGCCGATGTCCGCGCGCCGCGACCGGCGCCGCTAGGCTCGTCGCACGGGAAAGGGCGGGCCTTAGGGGCGGCCAGCCGGCGCAGGGGGCGACTCCCGGAAAAGATCCCGTTCTCGCCGCGGCGCGTTGACCGTGCGAGGCTGGAATAATCTTCCGCCGTTCGGGTCCGGGTCGGAACAGGTGTTCCGGCTTCTTCCGTCTGGCGGGTTCCTGTCCTGCCGCGGTGGGCGCGGGCTGAACGGCGGTCTTATTTTTATGCAATAATTGTAATGTATTAGCCTTCCGCCCTACATCTGCTGCAAGACGTGAACGGAAATCGAGGCGTGACGATGGCGTTTCCTGCAATCCCTCCAAGCTGGCTTTTCGGCCTTGTCGGCGGTCTGATGATCGGCGGCGCGGCGGCGCTTTTGCTGCTGGTGAATGGCCGGATCATGGGAGCGAGCGGCATTCTTGGCCGGGCGCTGGAAGGGGACGGCGGCGGTCAGGGCGAGCGGCTTGCCTTTTTGGTGGCGCTGATCGGCGTGCCGGGGCTCGTCGTCGCCTGGCACGGCGGCGCGGTCACCCATGCCTCGACCGATCTGCCGCTGATGGCGGTGGCGGGGCTTCTGGTCGGGATCGGCACGCGGATGGCCAATGGCTGCACCTCGGGGCACGGCGTCTGCGGGATGTCGCGCTTTTCGCTGCGCAGCATCGCGGCGACGGGCGTTTACCTTGTCGTGGGAATGGCCGTCTATTTCATCGCACGGCACATCGTGGGGGTTCTGTGATGCGGGCGCTTGTTTCTGCCGCTTCGGGCGGGCTCTTCGGGCTGGGGCTTCTGGTGTCGGGCATGACCGATACGGCGAAGGTGCAGGGCTGGCTGGATGTCGCCGGCACCTGGGACCCGACGCTGGCCTTCGTGCTTGGCGGGGCGATTCTGCCGATGCTGCTGGCCTGGCGCATCGCGGCACGCCGCGGCCGGGCGGTGCTGGGCGATCCGATCCCCGAGCGGCCCGCGCCGCTGATCGACGCGCGGCTCCTGGGCGGATCGGCGCTGTTCGGGGCGGGCTGGGCGTTGTCTGGCTTTTGCCCCGGTCCGGCGCTGGCCTCGCTGGGCTGGAGCGGGATCGGCGGCACGGTCTTCGTGCTGGCAATGGCGGTCGGCATGATCGCGTGGCAGGCCGCGCGGCGGCGGCGGACGGCGGTCGCGGCCTAGGTTCCCCGCGGCTTGGCGCGCGTTGTGGGCTCGGCCACGGTCGGGTCTTCGGGCCAGGGGTGGCGGGGATAACGTCCGCGCATGTCGCGGCGCACATCGGCGTAACTCGACCGCCAGAACCCCGGCAGGTCCATCGTCACCTGCACCGGCTTCGATCCGGGCGACAGAAGCGTGAGCCGCAGCGGAAGCCGCTTCGGCCCGACCGTGGGGTGGACCGTCACGCCGAAGAGTTCCTGCAGCCGCAGGTCGATCCCCGGCGCTTCGCCCGCATAGTCGATCGGCACATGGCGGCCCAGCGGGGTTTCGAAATGCGCTGGCGCCAGCCGGTCGATCAGCTGCATCTGCTCCCACGTCAGGCTTTGGCGCAAGGGCTCCAGCAGGTCGATATTGCCAAGGTCTGCGGCGGTGCGCACCCGCGTGAGGTGGGGGCCAAGCCAGTCGTCCAGCCGATCGAGAAGCCCGGCATCCGAGAAATCCGGCAGATCGGCGCCCTCGGTCCGCAGGAATTCCACCCGCGACTGGAAGCGGCGGGCGGCATCCGAGAAGCGCGCCGCTTGCAGGCCCAGATCGCGCAGGCCTTCGGCGGCGGCGCGGGCCACCGCCGCGGGCGGGGCGTCGGGCCATGTCCGGTCTTCCAGCACCAGCGCGCCCAAGACCTCTTGCCGGCGGGCGGTGACGCGGCGGTCGCGCCTGGACCATTCCACCACATCGCGCCACTGGATCAGGGGCGCGAACAGCCGGCGCAGGGCGGATTGCGCGATGGGAATGGCAAGGCGGATCTTCGCCTCGCGCGGGTCGCCGTCCAGTTCCGGCGCGACGATCAGGCGGCTTTGCGCCAGCGTGTCGGCCGCGTCGAAGACTGCTCCCTTGCCGCCCGACAGCAGATAGCGCGGCGCATCGCCCGGGCGGCGCAGCCCGATCCGGTCGGGGTAGGCGAGGGCGGTCATTTCGGCGGGGTCGTAATCTTCGGTGACCTTCGGCGCGAGGGCGGCGAGCCGCTTCGCCTCGGCAGCGATCCGCTCCAATCCGCCGCGGTCGGGTTGCCAGGGATGGCGGTCGAGATAGGCGCGCAGGTCCGCCAGCGCCTGTAGCCGCAGCGTCAGGTCGGACGGCGCTGTGCGGGGCAGGGGATCGCGGTCGGCCAGCAGGGCGGCGAGCGGCGCGGCGGCCCGGCCCGCGGTCAGCAGCATGTGGCCCAGGCGGGGATGGAGCGGCAGCCCGGCCAGCGCCTTGCCGTGATCGGTGATCGCGCCGTCCGCGTCCAGCGCCCCAAGTTCGGTCAGCAAGGTCCGCGCCTCGGCGAAAGCGCCGGGATTGGGGGCGGTCAGGAAGGCCATGCCGTCGGTCCCCCGCGCGCCCCATTGCGCAAGGTCGAGCGCGAAGCCCGCGAGGTCGGCGGCCTCGATCTCGGCCGGGGGAAAGGCGGCAAGCCCGCCTTCCTCGCCCTTCGTCCACAGCCGGTAGCAGATGCCGGGGGCCACCCGTCCGGCACGGCCACGACGCTGATCCGCCTCGGCCCGGGTCACGCGCTCGGTCACCAGCCGCGCCATGCCCGAGGCCGGATCGAACCGTGCCCGCCGCGCGCGGCCGGCATCGACCACGACCCGCACATCCTCGATGGTCAGCGAGGTTTCGGCGATCGAGGTCGCCAGCACGATCTTGCGGCCCTTCAGCGCCGGGGCGATGGCGGCGCGCTGCGCGGCGAAGGGCAGGGCGCCGTATAGCGGGCGCAGGGCGCAATCGGGCGGCAGGCGGTCTTTCAGGGCCGCCTCGACCCGGCGTATCTCGCCCTCGCCGGGCAGGAAGACAAGGATGCCGCCCTCGGATTCGGACACCGCCCGTTGCACGAGGTCGGCCGTCGCCGCCTCAAGCCGCGTGCCCGTGCGCAAAGGGGCGTCGAGCCAGCGCGTCTCGACCGGATAGGCGCGCCCCTCCGAGGTCACGAGCGGCGCGTCGATCATGGCCGCAACCGGGTCCGCATCGAGCGTCGCGGACATCACGATCAGCATCAGGTCGTCGCGCAGCGCGCCCCGGATCTCCTGCACCAGCGCAAGGCCCAGATCGGCATTGAGGGACCGTTCGTGGAATTCGTCGAAGATCACCGCGCCGATGCCCGAAAGCCCCGGATCGGACTGGATCATCCGGGTCAGGATGCCTTCGGTCACCACCTCGATCCGGGTCTTTCCGGAAACCCTCGCCTCGCCCCGGATGCGGTAGCCGACGGTTTCGCCCACGGTTTCGCCAAGCGTCTCGGCCATCCGCTCGGCCGCCGCGCGGGCCGCAAGGCGGCGGGGTTCCAGCATGACGATGCGACCCCGCGCCAACCCGGCGTCCAGCAGCGCAAGCGGCACGCGGGTCGTCTTGCCCGCGCCGGGTGGCGCTTGCAGCACGGCGGCGCGGCGCGCGCCGAGGGCCGCGAGCAGTTCCGGCAGGACGGCCTCTATCGGCAGAGAAAGCGCCAAGGATCAGCGCCGCTTCAGCTTGGCCGGGCCATAGATCGATTGCATGTCGATCTCGGTCACCTGCACCTGCCCGTTCGACGTCGGCGCATAGGTCATGCGGAACGGAAAGACCGGATGTTCCATGTCCTTTGCATCGTAGCCCGCCACGCGGCGGTATTCCCCCGCGCAGGCCAGCGTGCCCGTCGCCCCGTCGCCGGGCCAAAGCGTGAGCTTTGCCCGCCGTGTGCCGTCGAACAGGGTCAGCGACCCGTTGCAGGCCTTCGATTGCGGCATCTCGCGCAGGGTGGCGTAGAGCGCGGTCAGCGTGTCCAGCGTGCCGCCCTGCGTCGCGGGGTTGAGCGCCTCTGGCGGGCGTTGATGCGGCGGCGCTTCGACCGGCATCGCCGGCACGCCGTTCGTATAGGTGATCGTCTGGACGCGGTGGTCCTTCCCGGCATCGGTGGTCAGAACGTATGTCTCGGGCCGATAGGTCCCGCCCGCGATGGTCCCGCGGACCGTCGCCGAGTAGGTGACGTTGCGGAACAGCGACATCAGGCCCGCGCTGGAAAAGCGGCCGTTCACCGCGTAGTAATCCCCCGCCTGCACGCCGGCGAAGACCAGCATCCCGGCGCGGAAGCCCTTCACGTAGAAATCGTAGACGGCATAGTCGCGCAGGTCCTTGGGGGCCGCCGCGCGGACGGCTGCCGCTTGCAGCAGCAGGGCGGCACAGGACAGTGCGGCAATCGTCTGGCGGCGGCAAAGGGGCATGATCGGGGACCGTCGGCTTTTTGCTCTTCTGTCTGGACTACACGGATGTGGCGGGGCAAGAAAGGCCCGGGGCACGCGGGGGGCACCTGACATTTGCGTCACCCGGCCGGAGGTGGCGTGATCCCGCGTAAGATCGGCCGGAGGTTGGGCATATGGACACAAGCGACCTTGCGGCTCGGCTGCGCAAGGGGGACCGGCGGGCCCTGGCCCGGGCGATCACCCTTGTGGAAAGCGCGCGCGCCGATCATCGCGCCGACGCGGTGGCGCTGCTCGACACGCTGGGGCCCACACAGGGCGCGTTGCGGATCGGGCTGTCGGGCACGCCGGGGGTGGGCAAATCCACCTTCATCGAAAGCTTCGGGCTGCTGCTGACCGGGCTCGGGCTCAAGGTGGCGGTGCTTGCCGTCGATCCGTCTTCGGCGCGGTCCGGGGGGTCGATCCTTGGCGACAAGACCCGGATGGAACGGCTTGCACGCGATCCGAACGCCTTCATCCGTCCCTCCCCCAGTCAGGCGCAGATGGGCGGCGTGGCGCGGCGCACGCGCGAGGCGATCGCGCTGTGCGAGGCGGCGGGCTTCGATCTGGTGCTGGTCGAGACGGTGGGCGTCGGCCAGTCCGAGGTGATGGTGGCCGGCATGACCGATCTGTTCGTTCTGTTGCTGGCTCCGGCCGGCGGGGACGAGTTGCAGGGCGTGAAGCGCGGGATCATGGAGATGGCGGACCTGATCCTTGTGAACAAGGCCGACGGCGATCTGAAACCGGCCGCGCTGCGCACGGAGGCCGACTATGCCGGCGCGCTGCGGCTGTTGCGCAAGCGCCCGCAGGACCCGCCCGGCTTTCCGAAGGCGCTGTCGGTCTCGGCGCTCGACCAGACGGGACTTGCCGCGGCCTGGGACGAGATGCGCGCGCTGGCCGACTGGCGGCGTGACCACGGGCATTTCGAGGCCCGCCGCGCGGAACAGGCACGGGGCTGGTTCGAGGACGAGGTGCGGCAGGGCCTTTTCAGCCGGCTGGAGCGCGACCCCGGGCTGCGATCCCGGATGGCCGCGCTTGGGGCCGCGGTGGAAAACGGGCAAACCGCGCCGACCGCCGCCGCGATGGAGATCCTGAACGATTTCGACCGGCGTGAATCGCTTGACCTCGCCGCCAAATCCCCCTAAACGGCGCCGATGGAATTCGACGTGCCGCCACCGGCGGCCTCGTCTGTATTGAGAGAACAAGGAACAAGACGATGTCGCGCGTCTGCGAACTGAGCGGGAAAGGCCCGATGTCGGGCAACAACATCAGCCACGCCAACAACAAGACCCGGCGTCGCTTTCTGCCGAACCTGAACGAGGTGACGCTGATCTCCGACACGCTGGGCCAGTCGTTCCAGCTGCGGATTTCGGCGGCGGCGCTGCGCACGGTCGATCACCGTGGCGGGCTGGACGCCTTCCTCGCCAAGGCGAAGGACGAAGAGCTGTCGCCCAAGGCGCTGAAGATCAAGAAGGACATCCAGAAGGCTCAGGCCGCCGCCTGACCTTTCGGTTGACCGGATGAAACGGCCCCGCCTCGCGCGGGGTCTTTTCTGTTTGGCCTGACGCATCCGTGGCAACGGGCGTCCTTGTTTCGGAGGGTCCGATCCTGCTGCGTCCTTATGCGATTCCCGATGCCTTCTCGGGCGACGAATGCGACCGTATCGTTGAAATCGCCCGGAATGGCCTGCTGAAAGAGGCGGGCCTTGTCCGCGGCGTGCGCGACTCGGATCTGCGGCGGGCGGAACTTGCCTGGCTCGACGAGCGCGAGGGCGCCGATTGGGTCGAGGGGCGGCTTGTCGATCTGGTCGCCGCCGCGAACCGGGCGCATTTCGGATTCGCGCTGGAAGATTTCGCCGAAAGCGCGCAGGTCGCCCGCTATGGCGCCGAGCGTGAGGGCCACTTTGCCTGGCATTCCGACATTGGCGACGGGCCGGTCGCGCGGCGGCGCAAGCTGACGCTGGTCGTGCAGCTCAGCGACCCCGCGCTTTACGAGGGCGGCGCGCTGGAGGTCTGGCCGGACGGCACCGCCCGGACGGCAGCGCGCGACAAGGGCGCGGCGATCCTGTTCCCGTCCTTCATGCTGCACCGCGTCACGCCCGTGACCCGCGGCGAGCGGCATTCGCTCACCATCTGGGCGCATGGGCCGGAGTTCCGCTAGTCCGGCCGATCGTCAGGGCTTGCAGGTGTTCGCGGCGGCGTCGCCGAAATTGACGTAGCGCTGCCAGAAGGCGCCGTCGGCCGCGGACGGCGACATGCGCACTTCCTGCGCCTGATCCGGGTTGGCAAAGAACTGCGCCGCGCGGCGCTGATCGGCGCGCGCAAGGGTCATGTCGGCCACCTGCTGGATGCAGCCGCACAGCTGCGGCGCGGCCTGTCCGCGTTCGGACCGCAGGCAGGCCGACTGGATCGGTCCGGCTTCGGCCACGGTTGCGCAAAGGATGGTCAGGACCATCGCGAAAAAGAAGATCTTCATGGCTGCCTCGATTGGCCGCCCGGTTGATCCGGACTGGCACTGCTGCAGCGGGAAAATGTCAGTTTTTGTTGGGAAATTCAATCCGCTCGGAGGGTGAGGGCCATCACATTGCCTGTGGTCGGCAGGACAGGCGCCCCAAGGTGTAGGGCCAGCCCCCTGACAAGGCCCGTGCCCTGAGCGGGTGCGGGCGCCGTCCCGCAGCGCCCGCCGATCCGTCTTGCGTGGCTGATTCGCCTCAGGCGACCTTGGCCGGGTAGCCCTCGTCGGCCAGCGCCTTCAGCAGCGCATCGACCGGGGCCGCGGTCTCGACCGCAACGGTGCGGCTGTCGAGGTCCACGGCGACCTTTGCGCCCGCATCCTGCGCGGCGATCGTGCGTTCGACCACGGCCTTGCAATGGCCGCAGCTCATGTCGGGGATCGAGAGTTTCGTGGTCTGGCTCATGGTCCGTCCTTTCCGGTTCGTCTGGCCTTCATGTGGGGCTTCCAGCAACGGGAAGGTCAAGAGCCTGCTTTGCGCCGCGGCAGCGTGCCGCGCGCGCTCAGATCGCTTGACCGGCCTGAAAAACCTGCCATACCGCCGCGCATGACCGATCTCGCGCATATCCGCAATTTTTCCATCGTGGCGCATATCGACCACGGCAAATCCACCCTCGCCGACCGGCTGATCCAGCTGACCGGGACGGTGGCCGAACGCGACATGAAGGCCCAGCTTCTGGACTCGATGGACATCGAGCGGGAACGCGGCATCACGATCAAGGCCAACACCGTGCGGATCGACTATCCGGCGAAGGACGGCCAGACCTATGTGCTGAACCTGATCGACACGCCCGGCCACGTGGACTTCGGCTACGAGGTCAGCCGCTCGATGCGCGCGGTCGAAGGATCGCTGCTGGTGGTCGATGCAAGTCAGGGCGTCGAGGCGCAGACCCTGGCCAACGTCTATCAGGCGATCGACGCAGGCCACGAGATCATCCCGGTTCTGAACAAGATCGACCTTCCCGCGGCCGAGCCCGACCGCGTGAAGGCGCAGATCGAAGACGTGATCGGCCTTGACGCTTCGGACGCGATCCCGATCTCGGCCAAGTCGGGCCTTGGCATTCCGGACGTGCTGGAAGCGATCGTCCAACGCCTTCCCGCCCCCAAGGGCGATGTCGATGCACCGCTCAAGGCGATGCTGGTGGACAGCTGGTATGATTCCTACCTTGGCGTCGTCGTCATGGTCCGCGTGATCGATGGCGTGCTGAAAAAGGGCGACCGCATCCGGATGATGCAGACCGGCGCGATCTACGGCGTCGAAAAGCTCGCCGTGCTGAAGCCGCAGATGGTCGATATCGCGGCGCTCGGGCCGGGCGAGATCGGCGTCTTCACCGCCTCGATCAAGCAGGTGCGCGACACCCGCGTGGGCGACACGATCACGCATGAAAAGAAAGGCTGCGCTGCGCCGCTCCCGGGGTTCAAGCCCGCGCAGCAGGTGGTGTTCTGCGGCCTGTTCCCGGTGGATGCCGCCGATTTCGAAGACCTGCGCGACGCGATCGAGAAGCTGGCGCTGAACGATGCCTCCTTCAGTTCCGAGATGGAGACATCGGCCGCGCTTGGTTTCGGGTTCCGCTGCGGGTTCCTGGGGCTTTTGCACCTCGAGGTGATCCGTGACCGGCTGGAACGGGAATATGACCTCGACCTGATCACAACCGCGCCCTCGGTGGTCTATCACCTGCACATGAAGGACGGCGAGGTGCGCGAGCTGCACAACCCCGCCGACATGCCCGACCTGACCCATGTGGACCACATCGAAGAGCCGCGTATCAAGGCGACGATCCTCGTGCCTGACGAATACCTCGGCGACGTGCTGAAGCTTTGCCAGGACCGCCGCGGCATCCAGCTTGACCTCTCCTACGCGGGCAACCGGGCGATGGTGGTCTATGACCTGCCGCTGAACGAAGTCGTCTTCGACTTCTACGACCGGCTGAAGTCGGTGACCAAGGGCTACGCGAGCTTCGACTACCAGATCACCGGCTACCGCGAGGATCTGC
Organism: Paracoccaceae bacterium; assembly: GCA_028875855.1. Taxonomy (GTDB): domain Bacteria; phylum Pseudomonadota; class Alphaproteobacteria; order Rhodobacterales; family Rhodobacteraceae; genus Solirhodobacter. The sequence continues at coordinate 1,650 of JAGWVA010000086.1, read as the reverse complement.
TGGTGAAGATGTCGATCCTCGTGAACGATGAGCCGGTGGATGCGCTCTCGATGCTGGTCCACCGCGACCGCGCGGAATCGCGCGGCCGGGTCATGGTGGAGAAGCTCAAGGAACTGATCCCCCGCCACATGTTCAAGATCCCGATTCAGGCCGCGATCGGCGGCCGCGTCATCGCGCGCGAGACGATTTCGGCCATGCGCAAGGACGTGACGGCGAAATGCTACGGCGGCGACGCCACGCGCAAACGCAAGCTTTTGGACAAGCAGAAGGCCGGCAAGAAGAAGATGCGCCAGTTCGGGAAGGTCGAGATCCCGCAGGAGGCCTTCATCAAGGCGCTGAAGATGGACAGCTGACGGGGCAGGCGGCCCTGCGCCCGACGCGCGGACAAGGCCACCGTTGCGGCGATACGAAAAGCCGGGCCGCATGGGAACTGCGGCCCGGCTTTCTCTTGTCTGCCCCTGCTCAGGCGGCCCGTTGCAGGTCGCGCGTTTCCTCCCACCGCAGGCCGGGCCGGTAGCGGGCCGCGATCTTGCCCCCGTCCAGCGCGAAGAGGTGCAGCCAGCCGTTGTCAAAGAGCGCCCGCACCGCGTCGTGGCGCTTGAGGATGGCGCTCATCGCCTCGGTCGGGGCCTCGATCAGGACCGACAGGCGCAGGGGTTCATGCGCCAGCCGCTCGCCGTCATGCACAGCCTGCCACGGCAGGCCGGCCCGCAGAAGGCCGCCGTTGCCCTGCACCACGCCGATCCCGCCGACGACGTTGTGGATCAGCTTGTTGCCGCCCCCGAAGACGCGCGGCGCGACCGCAGAGCCGTAGTATTGCAGCCCGATCCAGCTTGCGACCACAACGGGCGCGGTCAGGATCTGCTCGAGCACCGCAAAGCCCGCGTCGGCCGCGCTGTCGTAGTCGTGCAGGAAGGCGCGCCCCTCGAGGTTCGTGGCAGAGGTCACCGACCGTGGCGCCGCGATGAAGGCCGCGCAGCCGGCAAGACCCCATTCCGGGCGCACCTCGGCCCAGTTCTTCGCACGGGCGGCAACCGATTTGCCCGTGGCCCCCGGCAACCGCAGGGCGCGTTCGGACCGGGCGATCATCCCGGCGCGGGCCAGCCAGTCCTTCGCCCGCGAAAGATCCTCGGCATGGTCCTGGGCCTTTGTATCGTCGAACAGCGTCACCTCGTCCGTCGTGGTGTCGTGCAGCCCCGCGACGAAGACCGTGTCGGCCGGGATCTCGACGCCATGACCCGGCAGCCCCGCCCGGGTTTCGGGGTCGTTGAGCAGACCCGCCAGCAGCCGGGCCGAAACCTCGCCCGTCTGGCCCCCGCAGGCGCCGCAGTTATAGCCGCTTTCGTGCGGATTGTTGGTGACCTGCGCGCCATGGCCCACCAGCAGCACCAGCCGCGCATGGCCCCGGGTCAGGCTCATCGCTTTCAGCACGGCGGCAGCCGTGGCGGCCTTTTCCTCCGCCGACAGGACAGTTTCGAACCGCGGGGCGGGGCCGGTGGCCATGCCCTTGACCGACAGGCCCAGCATCGCCTTGACCAGCTTCCAGCTATAGGCAGGCCCGGCCGCCTCGACGAAGGCGAAGGACGACACCGCCGCCTGCCGGAACCGACCCCAGGCCCGCGTCGCCCGGGCCGAGATACGGGCGGCCTG